>PXEJ01000087.1 GCA_003566215.1 Cyanobacteria bacterium T3Sed10_376R1m
AAAAGCCATCGAAGTTGAAATGCTTTTAGAAAGGTTAAAAATATTGAGAAAAAGATTGGCTGATTTAGAGAATATTGCTCCCTATGTCATTTTTGCAGACTCCACTCTCAAGGTTATGGCACAAATGCAACCTAATAATAAACAAAGATTTTCTCAACTTTCAGGAGTAAATGACTATAAATTAAAAAAATATGGGGATCAATTTATTTCTGAAATTAGAATTTTTATTGAACAAAAGGAGTTACCGTTTGCCCTTCCTAGTAATACGCAAATAAAAACTTTAAGACTTTATCAACAAGGTTTAAAAATTGAGGAAATTGCAAAAGAAAGAGGTTTAGCGGTTAGTAGTATTATTTCTCACCTCAGCGAATTAATTGAATTAAATCAACCAGTCAAAATTGATCAGTTTGTGACGAAAGAAAGACAAAAAACTATTTTAGAAGTGATAAAAAAAGTAGGAGATAAACAACTTAAAGAATTGAAAGATCATTTAGCAGAAGACTATACCTATGATGAAATAAAGTTAGTAAGAGCTTGGTACCGTCGTCCCAATTAGGATAAAAAGGTATTCCTAGACAATGTTTCTTTTTGACATTTTTGTTAAACCAAAACCAACTACTTTGCCGATAATGGCGATCGCCGGGGCTTCAAAATTTATTTTTTTAACTTTTTCAATGATATTGTCTAAATTACCATATAATTCTTCTTGCTCGGGGCGAGTACCCCAACGAATTAGGGCAATTTCAGTGCTAGAATTTAACCCAGCTTCTAATAATTGAGGGATAATTTGATCTAAATTATGGATGCCCATATAGATAACGATGGTTTCTGAACCAAGGGAGATCGCACTCCAATTGACATCAGGACGATATTTACCAACGGATTCATGGCCAGTGACAAAAGTAACCGAGGAACTACAACCTCGATGGGTAACGGGGATACCAGCATAGGCAGGGGCAGCAATACCAGAAGTAATACCGGGGACAACTTCTACGGGGATACCAGCTTCAATTAAATCGGCCATTTCTTCTCCACCCCGACCAAAAACAAAGGGATCTCCTCCCTTTAAACGTACTACCACAGGGTGTTGACGAGCTTTTTCGATTAAAAGTTCATTTGTCTGAGACTGAGGTAAAGAATGCCGTCCCCGTCTTTTTCCTGCATTAATTTTTTCCGCATAGGGGCTAATGATACTCAAAATTTCTGGACTAACAAGGGCATCATAAACTACCACATCAGCTAATTCTAATAAAGACTTACCCTTGACGGTCAATAAACCAGGATCTCCGGGCCCTGCCCCCACTAAATAAACTTTTCCCACAAATGATTTTTGATTCATAAATTAAGGGCGATCGCACTCTAACTTTCTTGCTTGATAATAACCATTAAGATGATGATTATTTGTCAATATTAATACATTCAAACCATACATCATCCCAGAAAATCAAAAATTAAGCAAGAAAATATTTACCCCATTATTTAGCAAAATAACTCATCAGTAAAACGTTGGGTTGGCGAAAAACGAAAAGGACCAGCTATAGAACCCCATAGTAGTTCATCCGTTACTAAATCACGACCACGATCAAAACTAATTAACTGTTGCTCATCAATTTCAAAACTATTATCGAGATAAGACTCCTTTCCTTTTCTAAACACAATACAACCCCTACCCGGTTTGACAGCACCCTTAAAACCATTTCCATCCCAGTGGGCAATCATATCACAACCATCCATTTTTTCTAGATGATTAATAGTTAACTCCTTTAATTTTTCTGGTTTGCGCGAAGCTCCATAAAAAAGGGTTTCCTCTTTTAGTTTATAATGTTCTAACTCTAAATGATCTTCTACCGCCTTAATCGTAAAAACCCTTAAACGATAAGGTTGAGTTAACAAAAAATCATAAGCTTGTTCTAAAAAAAAACTAACACCCCCCAACAATGATTCTGGTAAAGGGCGCATACAAACTCGAATATGAGCGAAAAAAGGAGGATTATCTAAGGCTTGTTGTTCATTACTAAAATCTGCTGCCATTAACTCGGCTAAGGCTTTGACGCTGGTGGAGTGACTCATTTTAAAATGATTTATGATAATTATTTTTATTTTTTATTGTTGCAAATATTAGTATTTGTTGTCAAAACTTCTCGAGAGCAAAAGTAAGGGATATTACCCCACTGGCTCCAATGCCTGTTAACGGTACTTAAACAAAACTCAAGCCCAAATAAAGCCTAAAGTAGCTTTATAAGCAGTAAATACCTCAGTATGATGAGTAAGCCAGCGAAAAAAAGCGAAAATATACAGCAGTGCGAAATGCTTCCAATGCCTCTGCAAAGGTATTTAAAGGCTTATTTCCCCATGATAAGTAACATCAATATTATTATCAGCAATTTGAGAAAGATTCTTTTACAACCTTCATATTTGAGTTTACCTTATTTTTTTGTTTAAGTACCGGTAATCCTATGAGAATAGGATCCCCTTTATAAAAGGGTAGGTTAATTTTAAATTCTCACAAATGATTTAGGACTGTTATAACTAGCTTATTTCAAAGGTATAAATAAAGCGAAAGTAGTGCCATTAAACTGTTGATTTGTCAACCAAAAAGAAGGACTAAATAACTCAATTTCGATGGACATTTTATCACATAATTCCTTAACTATAGCAAGTCCCAAACCACTGCCAGAAATATCCCCTTCTGATTGTACTCCCCTGTAGTGACGTTCAAAAATGTGTTCTTGATCTTCGGGGGGAATACCATAACCTGTATCACTAATTTCAATAACTAATCTTTCTCCTTTAGGGGTTGATTTTTGTTTAACTATTTCTAAGCAAATTTTACCTCCTGTGGGGGTATATTTTACTGCATTATCTAGTAAATTATTTATTACTTCTGTTAGGGCTTTGGGATTAGTTAAAATTAAGGGCAAATTAGTATTTATATCACTAATAAATTGAATATTTTTTTCTTGAGCAATGGCTTTAATACCCGAAATCAGAGGATCAATTAACTTATTTAAGTTCACTAATTCTAATTTTTGAATATTTTCTGTAAGGAAAAAGCTAGTTGATTTTTCTTCTTTTAAACTAAGATTAGATAGGTTACTAACAACTTTCCAATCATCACTAAAATCTTGGATTAGGTCCTTGATGCGATCGCCTTCTCGCACAATTCCTTCGGCAACGGTATAATTAGGATCATCTCCTAGTAAACGTTTGAGAAGTAATTTCCCAAAAGTGCGAATAGCCGTTAAAGGATTACGTAATTGATGTAGGAAATCATCAAGGTGATCATTTTGTAATTGTTGTAATTGTTGATAACTCTGTAATTGCTCGTTTGTAATCTGCTGTTTTTCGTCTAAAATACGAGCTAAAGTGATGGTTTGAGCAATTTCTTGTACTTGTAAAACTTCTTTTTTTTGCCATGACTTTTTACGACGATTAGTCGCCAATAAACCCACCATAGAATCATTATGAACTAGGGGTAAAAGTAACTGATAGGGAGATGGAGAATCAGAGACATAATTAATAATTTGATTAAAATTATCTTCAACTTCCTCATTGAAGTTAAAATCAAAATCAACATTATCATGGTCATATTCTGGCAATAAGAAAAAACCGTTTGCTGATGAGGAAACTTGAGGAGGATACACTAAAATGGGGACTAATTTTGGCTCAGAATCTTCTAGGGTTTCGGTTAAATAAATAGCACTTTCTTGAGCGGCTAAATTTTGAGCAAGTAAAATCAATTGAGATTCACAAAGGCTAACAAACTCTTTACTGACAGTAATTTCTTGATATTTAGCCATAGTGTTACCGTAATTTGTGAGGATTTCACCAACAAAGATATATTTTGACTTCTAATAATTAATTATCATACCGTAGAAGATCTATTGTTTTATTTTTTCCTTTGTTTCATCACACGCTTTTAGGGTGATAAATAGGTCAATTTTGTGTACCAAAATCCTTGTTTACAAGGGGATAATCCCCCTTGCAAAAAATTTTGTTTTAACCGATTTTAGCTAAAATATCTTGGGCATGGGTGCTAGTTTGTACGTTAGTATCTACATGGCTG
>PXEJ01000190.1 GCA_003566215.1 Cyanobacteria bacterium T3Sed10_376R1m
CCCGTGCATGGTTGGCTACTTCTCACTTTGTATTAGGTTTCTTCTTCTTAGTTGGTCACTTGTGGCACGCAGGGCGCGCCCGTGCAGCGGCTGGTGGTTTTGAGAAAGGAATCGATCGTGAAACTGAGCCTACTTTATTCATGCCCGATCTTGACTAATCCTTTAGTTGAAAATCCGAGTTAAGTGTAAAAAGCCTCTACCTTTATGGTGGGGGCTTTTTTTTTGGTTTACGGAGCTAGGCGTTCTATTTTCCAAGAATTAATATCTGTGAGGTGGTAAGAGATGCGATCGTGTAGTCTGTTTGATCTACCTTGCCAAAACTCAAATCGATGGGGAATTACCCTCAAGCCTCCCCAATGAGGGGGACGGGGAATGGTTTTTCCTTGATATTTTTTTTCGATGATTTGAAGGTTGTTGTCTAATATTTCCCTAGAAGTAATTACTTGACTTTGGGGGGAAGCCCAAGCACCTAATTGTGATCCTAAGGGGCGTAAGCTAAAGTATTCATCAGACTCATTTGCTTTTATTTTTTCTACTACTCCTTCTACCCTAACTTGACGCTCTAATTCTGCCCACCAAAATACGAGGGAAGCCACTGGATTTATCGTTAACTGTTGTCCTTTGTCACTGTCATAGTTGGTAAAAAAAACAAAACCTCGCTCATCTAAATTTTTTAATAAAACAATTCTTGCGGTGGGTTTTTTCTCTTTATCAAGAGTGGCAATGGTCATGGCATTAGGTTCTTTTTCTGGGGAGTTTATTGCATCTTCTAACCAAAGATGAAATTGATTAAAGGGATTTGGATTTATTTCATTTTCTAGTAATTCTCCTTTGGTATAATTTTGCCTTAAAGATGGTAGGGGATTATTCATAAAAAAATTGTGATAGTTCTGAAGATAATTGATGGTGTTTAATTTTTTGCTATCAATTATAATTTTAAGGCCTAACTAAAACATAATCCAATACAAAGTAGTAAGCCACTCAAAAAATGAAAGTTTACCGCAATAAATTTGCTATTTTTTATTTTTTCTGGTTGATGATGGTATTGATTGACATGGTTTATGAGTTGATAAGCTACGGGAAAACTAAACCAGATTAACAAGGTTTCTAAGGGGAGTTGTTGGGTGATAACAAATATTGTTGAGAGAAGATAAACAAATATTGTGAAAATGGTCAAAATTTTTGCGCTTTTTGCTGTGCCTAAGCGTACGATGGGGGATTTTTTTCCTGCGGCAATATCATCTTTTATTTGATGGAAATGAGAGCAAAAAAGAATAATTGAGGTGGAAATACCAATAATTATCGAAATGACTAATGAATTGACCGAAAATGACTGGGTTTGACTATAGTAAGCAGATGCGATCGCACCAGGTCCAAAGGTAAAAAAACAGATAAATTCTCCTAAGCCTAAATATCCAAAACGAAAAGGAGGTCCTTGATAGGTATAACCCAAAAAACAACAACCAATAATTAGCCAAAATACGGTTAAATCTTTTTGCCACCAGTTAATTAAAAAAATCCCCCCTAAACCGAATAATAAGAAAAGATTAGCAATCCAAAAAACAAGGGTTTTATTGCCCGTTAAATTGACCACAGAGTGAGCTTTGTTAACGTCTATGCCTGTATCCGCATCAAATACATCGTTAGTGAGATTGAGCCAAGCAATAATGGCGATCGCACTTCCTAAAAAAGTAGCAAAAATAAGACCATCAAAAATCCCCGTCTGATCATAAGCCAAAGCAGTACCAAAACTAATAGGAATAATCGCTACAGTGTACATAGGAGGTTTTATAGCGGCCAACCAAAGTTTTGTTTTCTCCTTATCCGATGGACTGGTTGGTTGATTGATAATCGTCATAGTTCTTTTATTCGATAAAATAGACAATAGTTAGATATTAGTTTTTAATGGTTGTTAATGCCTTCCTTTGTGGGGTATGGAATTAAAACCAGACTTTAGATAACATTTTCTATTTTCTATAGATACCATCAGTATTCCCCTGAGGTTAACAATTTAATATAAATATTCATAATTCTAGTGTTATGCCGGTCATTCCCGATAACCATTTTCTCACCGATTACTCCCAAAAACTTAAAGATTTAATTTTTCCTTCCCATGATACCAGTCATGATAGAAGAGATATTGTTTCGATTTCACAAATAATAAATCCTATAGATTTGTTACATTTTTTAGAAGCAATGAAACCTCAAAATCAAGTTTCTTTTTACTGTGAAAATCAAAGAAAACAAGAAGCAGTAGTAGCCATTGGGGCAATTAAAAGTTTACAGATTGAGAATAATAGTAATGGTCTGGAGGCTAACTATAACCGTTTTCAACAATGTCAAAACTTTGTTAATCAATATCAAAATAAAATTCATTTTGAAGATGATTTAGATGGAAAAAAAATTCCCTATTTCTTTTCCTCCTTTAATTTTTTAGCAAACTCCCCCAATCAATGTCAGGCTTTTCCCCAAGCAAAAATATTTATTCCCCGTTTACAACTTTTAAAACGCTCTAGTCAATATATAGTTACAATTAACACTTTTTATCAACCCAATTCTCCAGAACTTAACCAGCTCAAAAAATACTTAGAGCAAGACTTTAGTCACAATATCACCCACTACTATCAAAGTTTAAATAATGATTCTCCATCCTCCTCCTACACCCTAGAAAAAACTGAATACTATTCATTTACCGATAAAGTTAATCGAAGTTTAAGGGCGATCGCAGCTGAAAAACTAACTAAAATTGTAGTAGCCCATGCCCTAGAAATAAAACTAGAAAATGACTTTAACATAATTCAATCTCTAACCAACCTCAGACAAAATCACCCCGATTGCTATATATTCTGTGTCGGCAACGAAAACCAAGAACACTTTTTAGGAGCTAGTCCAGAAAGACTATTATCAATACAAGATCGTCAATTAGTAACTGATGCCTTAGCAGGTTCAGCCCCCAGAGGAAAAAGTGAATATGATGACCAACTTTTAGGGGAAAACTTACTAAATAGTGAAAAAGAAAAACGAGAACATCAAGTAGTTAGCGACTTTATTTTCGAGAGTTTATCAACCCTCGGACTATCACCCAAAAGAGCCTCATTACAACTACTAAAATTATCAAATATTCAACATCTTTGGACACCGATTTACGCCGAAATCATAGAACATCAAAACCCCCTAGAAATTATTGCCCAACTACATCCAACCCCCGCCGTCGCAGGTATTCCTATTGAAGCAGCCTGTGCCCAAATAGAAGCCTATGAAAATTTTGATCGTTCCCTTTATGCCGCCCCCATTGGTTGGTTAGACACTAAAGGTAACTGTGAATTTATTGTTGGTATTCGCTCCGCCCTTATTCAAGGTAATCGTGCCAGATTATACGCAGGAGCGGGTATCGTGGCAGGTTCAAAGCCAGAACAAGAATTAACGGAAATTGAACTTAAATTTCAAGCTCTCTTACAAGCCTTAGTCTAAAATTTGTTTAATGATAATTTCTTTTAGTTTGCTACCACGAAGCTAACATCAGCTATTATTATATAAAGATATTGAACTAAATATTGTGAGGTAAGATGCCGTGGATGGTGGTAATAATGAGAAGATAGTTGGTTATTTCATTGAAGAAGCCAAAGAGCATTTAGAAACCATAGAAAAAGGAATCTTGGATCTATCATCCGTGATAGATGATGAAGAAAGTGTCAATGAACTATTTAGGGCGGCACACTCCATAAAAGGAGGAGCGGCAATGCTTGGTTTTACCAGTATTCAAACCACAGCCCATCGTCTCGAAGATGCTTTCAAAATAATCAAAGATCGAACCATTGAAGCTGATCAAACCTTAGAAAGTTTATTTCTTAAAGCCTATGATATTTTACAGGATTTGTTAGAACGGTTACAAGGTCCCTTTGGTTTGAAAGAAGAAGAAGGAGAAAGCATACTTCAAGCCGCCGAGCCTCATTTTGTGGAATTACAAAATTACTTACAACAATTAGTGGACGGAGATATTCCCAAAGCGGCAAAAATTACTTCAACTTCCGTTAAAGGAACATCTCCCTCAATGGCTTCC
>PXEJ01000310.1 GCA_003566215.1 Cyanobacteria bacterium T3Sed10_376R1m
AATCCTGCACGGCTTCAGGATGGCTTTTCAACAGCAGCGTACCGCTTACCCCTGCTCGCTCCGGAAGGATCGCAAGCGCGCTTCTGTGCGCGCACGGCAGGTTTCACGCGATCCGGCGCGTGCAGAACCCCAATCGCGATCTGTACACCTATCAGATTATAGCCTGCGCGACATCAACGACTGTTATGGACGCACTCTTTGCGAACGATGCCATCATCACGGCCGCCCGTATCAAGCCGGTCGGCCATGGATCAAGGACGCTGCATGTATATCATTGAACCGATTATCAACAGAATGCTGCGCCGCTCCATGCGCTCGGTGCTGCGCTTTGACGATGCTGCCGGCCTGAGCATACCCCGCGCGCCCCATGAGCAGCAGCGCTGTCTGCTCTACGTGCACATTCCCTTCTGTGAATCGCTGTGCCCCTACTGCTCCTTTCACCGCTTCGAGCTTGACGAGCCGCGCGCGCGTGAATACTTTGCAGCACTTTCACGCGAAATACTCATGTATCGCGACCTGGGGTATCGCTTCACCGGCATGTATGTAGGCGGCGGCACGCCTACGATCATGCTCGAACCGCTGCTTGACATCATCGGCTTTGCGCGCAGCGAGCTCGGTATCAGCGAAATTTCAGTTGAAACAAACCCCAATCATGTCTGCCCCGAATACCTCGAACCGCTGCGTGCTGCCGGCATCAACCGCCTGAGTGTGGGCGTACAGAGTTTTGACGATATGATTCTCAGAGCAATCGGGCGTTATGAAAAATACGGCAGCGGCCAGGAAACCTGTGATCGCCTGCAGCAGGCAGCAGGCATGTTCGACACGCTCAACATCGACCTCATCTTCAATATGCCGCTGCAAAGTGCGCGCAGCCTGAAGCGCGACCTTGAACTGATTGACCGATTGAATATCGATCAGGTTACCTTCTACCCGCTCATGACCGCCCCAAGCGTTGCCGCGCGCCTGGCGTCTTCCCTGGGGCCGATCAGCTACAAAAAAGAAAAGCGCCTGTACAGACTGATTCTCGAACATATGCGCGGCACATTCCATAGTTCAACAGCCTGGTGCTTTTCACGCAAACCCGCCATGATCGATGAATACATCATTGATTATGATTCCTACGTGGGAGCCGGCAGCGGAGCTTTCGGCTATTTCAACAACTGCATCTACATCAACACATTCAACCTGAACGAGTATATCGAGCGTGTGCGCGCAGGCCTCTTTCCAACCGGTCTTGTCAAACAGTTCACACGGCGCGAGACCCTGCACTATACACTGCTGATGAAACTGTTTGCGACCGAGCTTCCAAAAAGCTTCTTTGAAACCGATCAGGGGAAGGATGTAAGGGAAGCGCTGCGAGCCGAACTCGCCGCCCTGCGCCTGTACGGTGCACTGCGGGAAACCCCCGACAGTTTTGTGCTTACCGACCGGGGCCGCTACCTGTGGGTCATGGCCATGCGGGAATTTTTTATCGCGGTTGATACCATGCGCGATGTGTGCCGCAGGCAGGCCGGTGCGGGGAGTAACCAACCGGATCATATATTCTAAAAACCGTCAGCAAAAGAACTTTTGCGACGCCATTAAGCATAAAGACCATAGTCTGCCCGGCGTAGCGCCGCACACTCCTGTTTGGAAGAAGCGCTGCGACTGAGATCGAAGATTGTGCGTGCGCATCAATCATACGGTGCCCTCAGAGTCGTTGTGGAAGAACAGGTCCCGCACGTCCGCAAAGCCTTTCATGCGCGCTCACATGCAGCATACAAAAAACAAAAAGTTGTTTTCGCAGCTGTTCTCTTTTCAATGCTGCCTTTGTTTTTCTCTGCTTGTATACCCTGTTTTCCCCTGCTATACTGCTGCCGTTTCCCTGAACGGTTATGTCGATTACATGTTTGACCTGAGCCGTACATCCCGAAGATTCGTACGATTACATCGGTATACATGCTCTTCCATGTGAAATTAAAACACAGCTTGAGGACTCTATCGAGATATACTCCTCTCGTATCCGGAAAATCGGCTCTCGTTCGCGGCGATGCTTGCTCAATTGAATACGTAACGTTATGAAATAGCCGTCTCCAGACAGGCAGAGATGTCTCCATGGTCAGCGCCAGGAGGAAATGGTTTTTCTAACGATGGATTCTTGAAAGTCTCCAGCTGTGGATTCTGTATTTAAAACAATATATGAACGCAATTTCAGCAGTTATGAGTCTTATGATGCCTTTGTATTCCATGCGCTTGAGCAGCTTGACGGCATTGAGACTGCCGGCAGGCGCATTCTTGAGATAGGATGCGGAAGAGGAAGCTTCGCTCTTTTTCTGGCGCTTGTGAGCGGTGCGGATAAAGTCGTTGCCCTTGACGAGGCGCAGGGCAGTGGTGCTGACGAAAAATTGTTTCGACACCTTCACGAAATCGTCCGGGAATATTGTATCAACAACGTTGAGCTGCTTCAGGCCGATATTGCCCAGGCAAATTTTCCGGAAAGAAATTTTGATCTTATAGTGGCGAATTTTTCTCTGCATCATGCGATTCGCTCCGGCGGGTACGTTTTTAGAGATGCAAAAACTCGGCAGGAGGGGTTGCACATATTTGAAACAATACATACGTTGCTTGCTAGCAGGGGAAAGCTCGTCCTCCGAGAAATGTCACGAATAAATTTCTGGAGATTTTTTCCCTATAAATGGAAGATGGCCCATATCGACTGGAACATTCATTCTACTCTGCCGGAATGGATATGGCTTCTTGAACAGTCGGGGTTCAAAAACATACGCGTTGAGTTTTTAACCCCCTATTTTCTGAGAGCGTACCCGTCCATGATTGTCCGTAGTAAGATAGCAAATTTTTTCTTTTCATCGACCTTCTATCTTTACGCAGAGAAATAAGAAGGCTATCGATGGCCTGGTGCTGGTTTTTACGGAGCCGTGCTGCACGGCAGCGTTTCTGCGCTTAGTGTCATCTACTTTAATTGATGTGCTTATGGGTGGTGTTGTGCCGGAGGGTCGGCCCGGCGCACGGCGGCCGGGGCACAGGCATCGGCTGCCTGTAGTGATGCTATAGCGCTGCGATTCAGGTACACAAGATTATTGGAATCCAGCGTCCCTTCGCATAAAAAGCGCACATCAAGGTTTTTGGGTCGGAACAGATTATTTACCAGCGTGTTCAGGTGCCATACCGAATTGATTTCCGGCATGTACGACACGTCAACAACCTTGTTGAGAGGACGTGTTTGGTTTATGGCGACAATGGCGTCAGGCAGGCGCAGCGAGCTCGTGCGCATATCATAGTGCCGTTTTGACATGGCGATCATCTCCGGAACGAATCCGCTCAGCTGAAACACCAGCACGCCTGTGAGCAGATAGAGCACAGGCCCCCTGCGGTTCTGCATACGCCCCAGCTGCATGGCCGCATACCAGATCAAAATCAGTTGCGCAGGCAGTATAATCCGGTAGGCCAGCACATTGAAGCCGGAGCTGCGCACGCAGAACAGCACCGCGAGCATGGCGGCCACGTAGGCGCCGTGCAGGAAAAAATTTCTGCGCTCTTCGCCCCGCAGTCCGACGCTGTACATCATGAACAGTATCAGTACCACGCCGAATTCAACCCCCAGAAAAAAAATAAACTCGGGCAGGTGCGTATACCGCGGCGCCCAGGTGATGCTGTCCTGCCGGCCGGTAAAATACTGAATCAAGGGCAGCAGTGCCAGCGTGCATCCCAGGCCAAACACAGTGATGCTGAGCAGCCGGTCGCGCAGGCAGATGCCTGCCGGGCGGATCAGGCGCAGCAGAACATAGATAACTGTGGCCAGCGCTACATACACGGAAAAGCCGGCCTGCAGCCCTACAATCAGTCCGCAGGCGGCATACATGCGCACGCGATCCGATCCGTGCAGCAGAGCAGCGATCAGCGCGAATAAGGCAAGGCCGCAGACATGCTGCGGGGCCCAGAAGGCGGCTGTGTACAGGGAGCTGACCTGCAGATCAAGACCGATTGCCAGAGCCCACCATTCCGTATGCCAGTCCGGTGCGCTCTGCAGCCAGGCTGCCGCCAGAACCGGCC
>PXEJ01000120.1 GCA_003566215.1 Cyanobacteria bacterium T3Sed10_376R1m
CATATTGGGCTAATATATTATTGAATAATCAACCAATAATAAGCGGTGTAGTGATTTTGGAACAACAAAAAATTCCCGTTTCTGTTTTAATTCCTGCTAAAAATGAGGAGCTAAATCTTTCTGCTTGTCTTGATAGTGTTTCTAGGGCAGATGAAGTTTTTGTGGTGGACTCCCAAAGTGGCGATCGCACCTGTGCCATTGCCGAAGAAAAAGGAGCCAATTTAGTACAATTTCACTTCAATGGTAAATCGCCAAAGAAAAAAAATTGGTCATTAGAAAATTTGCCTTTTCAAAATGAATGGGTATTAATTGTTGATTGTGACGAAAGAATAACCCCTGAATTGTGGGACGAAATAGAACAAAAAATTAAAGATAACAACTATCAGGGATATTATTTAAACAGAAAAGTATTTTTTCTCGGTAAATGGATTAGACATGGAGGCAAATATCCCGATTGGAACTTGCGTTTATTCAAACATAAACTAGGGCGTTATGAAAATTTAAATACAGAACAAATTGCTAATACCGGAGATAACGAAGTACACGAACACGTTATTTTGGATGGTAAAGTTGGTTATCTCGATAATGATATGTTACACATTGATTTTAGGGATATTTATGAATGGTTAGCCCGTCATAATCGTTACTCAAATTGGGAAGCAAGGGTATATTACAATTTTCTCACAGGACAAGGAGATCAAGGCACTATTGGAGCAAATTTATTTGGAGATGCAGTTCAAAGAAAAAGATATTTGAAGAAAATTTGGATTCGATTACCTTTTAAACCTTTGTTAAGATTTATCCTTTTTTACTTTATTCGTTTAGGATTTTTAGACGGTAAAGCTGGTTATATTTATGGACGTTTATTGAGTCAATATGAATATCAAATAGGGGTTAAACTTTATGAATTGAGCAAGTTTCAGGGTAGTTTAAATGTACAGGAAAATCAAAAATAATCAGTTTTTGGGTGCAATATTTGCACCCTGATAACAAACAAATTTAAGATTATAGTTTGATGTTATTTAATTTTTTCCTCGGTTCATAGGTGTTGATTTCTTGAATTTTTTGATAGTATTCTTTTTCCTGATTACTGATGTTAACAGGAGTTGCGATCGCAATACGCACTAATAAATCCCCTCGATTTCCCTTGGTACTACTCCACCCCTTTCCTTTTAACCGTAAAGACTGCCCGTGACGAACCCCCGCAGGAATTTTAACACTAACATCACCGTCAGGGGTAGGCACAGAAATTTCTCCCCCTAATATAGCCTCATGGGGACAGATAGGAACTTCGCAAACCAACTTATCCTCCTCTAAAGAGAAAAAATCATGGGATTTTAAATCAACTTTAAGATAAAGATCACCCCTTTGTTGAGTTGAACTATTTAAATTACCTTTGCCCCGTAGGCGAATTTTTGTACCAGACTTTGCCCCGGGGGGAATTTTGATAGTAACAGTTTCCGTACCCAAATTAATTTTACTCTCTACGCCCCTAAAAGCCTGAGCAAAAGTTAAACTGATATTTTTCTCTACATCATTACCCCCATTAGTAGCGGTTTGTTGTCCAAATCCACCAAAATCTCCAAAACCACTACCACCAGCACCATAACTACTCGTACTACGAGAATTAGTGGAAAAACGACCTAACAACTGATCGATAAAATCATCGAAATTAGCATACTGACTAAAATCAAAACCATCAAAATTTACCCCAGCACCAGCAGTGCCACTACTACCCCACGGAGACTGATTAGATTGCCCTCCTTGTTGCCAATAGCGGCCAAATTGATCATACTTCTTACGTTTATCCGCATCTCCTAATACTTCATAAGCCTCACTAATTTCTTTAAACTTTTCTTCAGCTTTTTTATTGTCAGGGTTATGATCGGGGTGATATTTTACTGCTAATTTACGAAAAGCCTTTTTAATTTCATCAGCGGTGGCATTTTTATTAACTCCTAATACTGAATAATAATCTTTAAAATCTGTACTTGCCATAGCTTTATTTATATACTTTTACTATTAACAATAAACTTAATTATTTTGTTGTCTAACTCTAACTTAGCAGAATTATATCTCAATACTGGTTCGGGACTCACGGCATGGCTAAGAATTATTGAACAGATTTTTTAGGTAAAAAATCTCAAGGTGATGGATTAGAGGATTAAAGTCTTAAAATAATATCGATATTATTATTTGTCACCTTTTTTCGTTACCATGATATAGCCTTAACAAAACGTATTAATCTAATAGAGTATGTTCCCTTTTGATATTTCCCTAGATCTTGCAATTATTACGGGTAGCTTTCTGTGGACATTAGCATTATATGTAGCTTGTGCTTCTTTGAGAGAAAAAGTTATTGATGGTTTAGAAAAATGGTTCAATTTTGCTCAAAGATACCTTTATACTTCAGAAAAAGACTTTGAAAGTACTCGTCAGGGTAGAGAATCTCAGAATGCTTTTTTTGCTTCTTTAATAAGTATTATTCCTTTTTTTATTTTTGGTATTTTGTGTAATTGGTCTATCGAGCTGGGTTTTGGCAAAAGTTGGCAAATTAGTATAGGAATTTTAGCTTGTATTTCTTGTGGTGTCTATGCTTTGGGGCGAAAAGACTCCCAAGGGGAGTGAGTGGTTAGGCTTTGCTAAAAAAGTGCTATGGTGAGGGGAATTGACAATTATAAGGTTTTATTATCTGGGTAAGTGTCTGTAATTTTGTACTTTTAGCTATTTTTTTGTCAAAAAAGCCTTATCTTTGCGTATTTTTTAATAATTGTAATATGCCTAAACCCTTATATTTGTAATTTTTGAGTTATTCAGCATACCCTAATTAAGGGCTTGAATAGTTTTTTTGTGAAAGAAACAATAATTTATTTTTTAAAATTTGCAATTAATTCTAATTAAATATAAATGAAATATTGGTACGAAACGATCGCAGTTAGTCAAAGAATTTTAACAGAATTAGTTAAAAGAAGAAGAAGTTTAATTTTTTGGTCAATTTTTCCTATTTCAATCTTATTTATTAATGGTTATATTTTAGGAGAAAGAAGTAACTTAGAATTATCAGAAGCCCTTAAAGTGGCGGCTCCCTCTAGCTTAGTAGGGGCAGCACTTTTCTTTAGTTGTTTGGGGGGAAGTGTGGCAACGGTAGTCTCAGAAAGGGAGCAAAAAACTTTAAAAAGATTATTTATTTCTCCCCTTAGTGGTTTTTCTTATTTTCTCGGTATTTTTATTGCCCATACTGTTATTGGGATTGGACAAACTGCCTTAGTCTATGGTGTCCTTTTCTTGAGGGGAGAAACCATCGAAGGTTCTTTTTTTTGGGGAGTTGTTATCTTATTTTTAAGTATTGCTGGTTATGTAGGCGTGGGGTTTATTTTAGGTACTCAGTTGGCTAAACGTACAGAAGATGTAAATGCGATCGTTGCTACTTTTGGCGTACCATTATTAATTATTGGCGGTGCTTTTTTGCCTACTTCTTTGTTTCCCGATCAATTATTAGAAATAGCTCAATTCAATCCAATTTTTCACATGAATGAAGCTTTAATCAATCTTTGGGCAAAAGGAGAAACTTTTGCTGATATTGAGAATCATTTTTGGTTTTTGTTTATTTTCTCTTTTATAATGCTCATCAGTGGTTGGTTATCCTACTATCGTATGGTGCAATCAGAAAAAACTCTCTAAAAAATTAACCATTAACAAGTTTTTATTTTTTTATACTAATTGGTCAATGTACGGAAAACTACACTACCTGATATGGTCTGAATGTTTCACTATAGTAAGGGAAATCAACTATTAATAATTATCTTAGTTGTTCACTTATTCAAATATATATTTTATAGTAATTTAGCTTTTATCAATTATGGGAAAAGTAGTAGGTATAGATTTAGGTACAACCAACTCCTGTGTGGCAGTAATGGAAGGCGGTAAGCCCGTTGTTATTGCCAATGCAGAGGGTTTTAGAACAACTCCTTCCGTGGTTGCCTATGCAAAAAATGGCGATCGCCTCGTAGGACAAATTGCGAAACGTCAAGGGGTAATGAACCCTGA
>PXEJ01000037.1 GCA_003566215.1 Cyanobacteria bacterium T3Sed10_376R1m
ACATAACAGAAGAAACAGCACCCATATATTACATCTCCCCCACTAATAAAATTCATTCTACCCAATGCCGTCACTACAAGGCAGATACTAATGGTTGGTACAAGATGGATTCATACTCGGATGCCCTAGCTACAGGACTAAACCTTCTTCCCTTGAAAAGTAGTGCGATCGCACTTCAAAATATTTAATAAAAAAGTTGTTCCAATTTCGGTTGATGATAATCTTAAAAATTTAGATAGGACATCAGAAGAAATAAAAATTATTCGTCAAGGAGCTATAAAAAAAGCCTAATTAGACTCTGCCTCAGGTAGGTAATCATTAAATTTTTCTTGATCAAAATGATAAATTGTACGGATAGGATAGGGAATAGTTATAGAATTATTATCAAAAGCCTGTTTGATAGCGGACATTACTCTAGTTTGGGTGCGTCTCACCTCTGCTTGTTGAGAACCTGTCCAATAACGTACAATCAAATCAATAGAACTGTCATTAAAATCCACCAAATCAACTTCTGGGAAAGGTTCAATTAAAACTCCCTCAACCTTAGCCATTATTTCTTGTAAAATTGATTTAGCTTGGGGTAAAGAAGTATTGTAATCGACTCCCACCATTAAATCTGTCCGTCGTGAAGGAAAAGCTGTTCTAACTTTTATCGCACTGGTAAATACTTTTGTATTAGGTAATAAAACTAGCTCCCCTTGATAGGTTCTAATTTCTGTGGTCCGAATATGAATATCCTCTACTGTGCCTTCATGCTCGTCAATTTTAATTTGATCTTTGATTCTAAAAGGTTCTTCTAAAAGTATTAAAATACCAGCTAAAAAGTTTTTAAATATATCTTGAAATGCAAAACCGATGGCTACTGAACCGAGTCCCAAAGTTGCAATTATATCACCTAAGGTCAACCCCGGAAAAGCTAGGACAGAAGCAATTATTACGCCAATAATCCAAGTGGAAAAAAAACTTGCTTTAATAAAAAGTAATTGTAGAGAGCGACTTTTTATTGTCTTTTCTACTATTTTTTTGACTATTTTTTCGCTTATTTCAGCGGCATATCTAGTTAAGGCAAGAACTATTAACCCACCAATCAGGGCAGGTAAAATTCTCACGCTACTGCCGATTAGGTCGTTAATACTATTTTGTATCGTTTCTATAATTCCAGTCATTCTTATAGGCAAGTTAAATTATGATTATTTTATCTTAAAATATTAGCAAAAACCCCTCTTTAAAATCTGTTTCATCCACATACACTAAATTTTTGTATCTTAGCTCACCTAAAATTAAGATAAATTTTTTATAAATTCTTTAACACCGAACTTAGGTTATCTACAGGGTAAAAGTGAAATTTTCTATCAACGCTCCGGGTACTAAGTATCCTCCCAATGAACGATTATCATAGGTACTAATTTTGGGAATATTTTCTTGAAAGTCTGTTAAATTTAAAAGGTTTTGACCAAAAATTTGGTACAAAGATTCATCAAATCTTAAGTCTTTAATGGTAGCAACAATTTTTCCCTTTTCTACCCAAAAACAACCATAACGAGTCATCCCTGTTATTCTTCCCCCAGTGCGATCGCTCCAGTTCAAATAATGTAAATTAGATATATATAGCCCTGTATCTAGCTCCTGTAAAATATCTTTTAGTGCTAATGTACCGGGTAAGACTTCGGGCGATCGCAATCTCTCTCTAGCATCCGCACCATTACTTTCCAAACCATATTCTGTGGCCGTGCGACCATTAATCAATGTATTAACCAGTTTGCCTTCAACAATTAAAAATAACTCAGAAGGAGAAAACTCCCCAAAATCATTAAAACGGGGTACACTACCCCCAGAAAAATTTTCCCTCAAAGTAAACAAAGGAGATAGAAATTCCCCCCCTCGCATCTTAGTTAACGCACTTTCCCCCTGACGCAAACAAGCCTCACTGATAGCACCCCAAGAAAACATATCGACTAAATCCGCCATTGCCGAAGGAGCTAAATAAGTGCGGTATCGGCTTGGTTTTATTTCCCTCATCGGTAAATTTAATTGCTCTAACTGTTCCCTTTTGTCCCTGATTTGTTTTTGATAACATTGATCATTCCAATCCATAGCACACAAAGAACCCTTAATAGCCTTGTTATCTTTATTTATTAAAGAATAATCGAGAAAAAAAGACTCCGTTGCAAACCAATGCCTTTGTCCCAAAGAATTGTAATTAGCCCTAATAACATTCCCAGAAGCATAAAAACCAGTAAAATCTAACCCCTGAACCACAGGTAAAATATGATCAACTACACAATCAACAGATAACAAATTTCCCCCATAAACCTCATGGGAAGAAGATTTATTTTCAGGTAAAACAATATATGGATCTTCAGGTATTTGAGGAATTTCCTGTCGTAAATAAACTAAACTTTCTAGCCCAATTTCTAAATCTATTTCACTATCTCCAGTCAAAGGAAAATCAGCATAGACAATTCTTTGATTAGCAATCATTTTTAAAGAAACCTGTCCATCAAATACCATGCCATTTTGTCTCACTTTGGCATTATTAAAACGAATAAAATGACTTTTTTCTGCTTTTAACCCAACAACAATATATTCTCCCCTTTCCAACTCATTAATGAGTCTTTCACAAAGAATATTAAAAGAATTTTCCCAATCACATACCATAGCAATAGTATTCACAAATTATTAAATAAAATAAAGAAAACCGCCCTAAATAAAGAGCGGTCTTATGTTTTATACTGGTGATATTTTTCTATCCTTAGGCAGGGTATAAGTTTCCAAATCCCATGACTAGGCTTTTTTACTTCAACGATAAATTAAACTAATTTTAATTAAATCGAAACTATAAAGAAGAACCAACACCAGCATAAGCACCATAGAAAAATAAGGCTAGTACTGTTAAAGCACCCATACCAGCTATAGTGCCGACAATCCATAAAGGAATTCTTGCTTCGCCCATGATAAAAACCTCCTAAAACGAGTAAATGTTAATTGAAAAAATAACTAGAGAATAAAATGCCGAGAGTAGCAACCATTAGCAACCCTAAGAAAAGAGAAGTACGGTTTAACTCAACACTTTGTTTATTGGGATTTTGATTTCTGTCCATGATTAACTCCTATCGTTGAATAAATTGCATGGCGGTGATTGCACCGACAAAAAACACAGAGGGTACACCCAAAGTGTGAACCGCTAACCATCTGACGGTAAAAATGGGATAGGATACGGGTTGATTAGGATTATTACTGCTTGTCATAATTATTTTTAATTTATTTTTCTTGAATTAACTACTTGTTAAATTGTTCAATTTGCTGATTTGCACCATAACGATCATTGATAATAGGTAGTTCCTCACGGGTTTGAGTAAAATACTCATCAGGGCGAGGTGTGCCAAAAGCATCGTATGCCAAACCAGTGCTAACGAATAACCAACCAGCAATAAACAACATGGGAATAGTGATACTATGAATTACCCAGTAGCGTACGCTAGTCACAATATCAGAAAATGGACGTTCTCCTGTATCTCCTGCCATAAAAATTGTTTCCTCCTAAATAGGTTTATGATTAAATTGTATTGATCTAATTTACTATATCAAAGTGCCTTTCTCGACACCAACCCTAGCAAATCAAAAATTATACTATTGAGATTCACACCATCAAATCAAAGATTATGATGGACGATTCTTGCTTCACTGCCACTTAACTAGATTTCAAGATTGCTCTTTCTACCCCCGTCAAACCGACTCTACAAGCATTTTACTTTGACTTCTACGGTATGCCCTACCGCCGAAGGATTTAAAGCTTTATTATTTGTTTCTTAAAGCTACTTTCGTAAAAGATTATTAAATTTATTATACCATAACCTTTATTTGTTAAGATTTTTAACTAAAGTAGTATTTGTCATCGGTGCAACTTCGAGAGCAAATTTATTTATCTCTTCTATATTGAAGGTTTTATCATCAAAGTTTGAAACCACTGCTCAAATCTATCACCCCATACTTCCACAGAATACTCTTTTTCCACCACCAGACGACAATCAAGACGATTAATTTTCG
>PXEJ01000396.1 GCA_003566215.1 Cyanobacteria bacterium T3Sed10_376R1m
CTACAGGAAATTGCGATCGATTATAAGATTCCTTCTTATCATATTGATAGTGCTAGTCGCATTGATGATAATAATAATGTTGAGTATAAACCTCTCAAAAAAGATCTCGAAATTAAGCATAATTGGCTTCCTGATGGCAAAATAACTGTGGGAGTTACTTCTGGTGCTTCTACTCCTGATAGGGTGGTGGAGGATGTGATACAAAAGATTTTTGCTCTTAAGTCGTAGTATTTATTTTCTTAAAGTTTAGCTAGGAATAATATTAATTTCGAGGTTATCGAAAAGATTTTTGTTTCGTCCTCTAAATCCCCCAAAATCCTATGTTTGAATTGGTCTATTGGGGGATTTGATTTAAGGTTCTCGCAAATGGTTTAGGATTACTATGGCTATAATATCTGAAATGAATATTTGTGGTTATATTTACTAAAATATTTGCTAGATATTTATTATTAATTGTTATTGATTTTACTTGCCAATTTTGGGAAAGAGATGGGGTAACTATGGCTAATTGATTGTTGAGTGTTTGATAGTTAAATTCGATGGTGTTCAAGCCTCCTGAGATTCCTTCCCCGATCGCCTTTAGGTATGCTTCTTTCCCTGTCCAAAATGAATAAAATATTTTTGCTTTCTCTTCTTGTTTGGCTTGATTAATGGTTTCATATTCCGAGGCACAAAAAAAGCGTTTTGCTAATTGTTCATAGTTTGTTTGTTTGTGAATATTTTCTATATCAATTCCGACTATATTTTTTGATATAGCATAGATAATCTGATTGTTGGTATGGGATAAGTTGAAGTGAATTGTAGGGTTGTTTTTATTTTGAGATATGTATGGTTTTCCTTTTTTTGTATAGCTTATTTTTATTTTTTCTGGTTTTGTATATAAGTATGTGCTTAAAATTTTTCTTAAATTACTTCTACAAATTAAGTAACGATCGCCATGTATTTTTTGTTTAAATTTACTAACTTTTTCTAATTCATCTAGGGATAAATAAAAGCTTAAATTTTCAAGATTAGATAAAAAATGATCTGTATTTAATAACCAAATATCTACACAATTATCGATTAACATAATGATATTTTTTTCAACTTAATAAAGCTATTTTGCTAAAAATAGTCGATCGCACCTTAGTTGATGATTTGAGCTAAATAGAGCTAACCATGCTAGTAAAACTACCCCGAGAGTACCCAATGCACTACCAGATGCGATCGCAAAAGTAATAATAATTTGATAACGCACGGCATCAAGGGGATTTGCTCCAGCTAAAATTTGACCTGTCATCATCCCGGGTAAACTAACTAACCCCATCACCATCATAGAATTAATGATTGGTATCATCCCTGTGGCCACGGCATTTTTAATTTCTCGGTGACTTGCTTCCCAACGATTTGCGCCTAAAGTTAAGAGGGTTTCAATGGCATTACGGTTTGTTACTAGCCCTTCCATAAATCGATCCAACCCCAGAGAAATTCCCGTGAGGGTATTTCCTAATATCATCCCTAACATGGGAATCAAATATTGAGGATTGTACCAAGGTTTTACTTGGATAATTCCCGCTACTGATAAATTAGTAATCAAAAAAGCGGCTACCAAAACGGACAATAAACTACGCCAATAAATACCAGAAAATCTGCGAGAGGTGCGATTTACTGCCGATATTCCTGCTATTCCTGCCATAATAAGGGCGATCGCCATTACTGACCAAGGATTAGAAAGAGTAAATAACCACTCTAAAACATAGCCGATTAGGAGTAATTGCACAATCATCCTGAGAGAAGCAATAATCAGGGACTTTTCTAAGCCTAATCTTAAGCGCAAGGATAAAACTACATTAATTAAAATCAGTAAGACAGAAAAAGCTAATTGTAAATAGCTAATGGATAGGTAAGTATCAGCCATAGGAAGAAAGTAACAATTTTTTATTTGTAACCCGTTCAATTTGATGGGAGTCATGGCTTGTCCAGATACAAGCCCGTTGTTGATTTTGACTTAGCCAAGCTGCGATCGCACTTTCTACCCTACCAGTAGTTTCCGAGTCTAAAGAAGCTGTACACTCATCCAAAAGTAAAATCATCGGCTCAAGTTGCAAAGCCCTCATCAAAGCTACAATTTGCCCCTCTCCCCCCGATAAATTCGTCGCTGATTGTTGTAAAAATTCTAGGGGACGCTGAAATAAATCTAATAACCCTAAAATTAAATCTCGATTATATTTTTTATCTTGATGAATTTTTAACCCATAAACTATCTTTAAATTTTCTTCCACTGTACCCTCAAACATGGTAGGACGTTGATGTAAATAGATTACTTCCCAACGATATGCCGGTAAACTCCAACCAGATAAACAAACATCCTTATATTTTATTACCCCTTGATCCAAAGAATCAAGCCCTGCGATCGCCCGTAACAACTGACTTTTTCCCGTACCCGTCGCCCCCACCAATCCCAACCTCGTACCACCACTTAAAGAAAAAGAAAGTTCACGCCACAGCCAACGATTATCAACTTTTCGCCCTAGCTTAATCCCTTCCAATATAGCCATTTACTTTAAAAATAGTGACAAAAAAAGACGCTGTAAATTCTACAACGTCCCTTAATTTTAGTGTAAACCTTATTTATTCGTTGCTTGAAGTCTAGCTCTAGCCTTTTTAAAATTAGAGTTTGCCTTAAGTTGCTTCATGCGATCGCCACTAGCATTAGCCGACTGTAACTCATTTTGAGCCTTTTCCAAATCAGCCTTAGCAGTGTCCTTATCAATGGATTCCCCTAACTCAGCACCATTAACAAGAATCCTTACCTCATTATTTTCCACTTCAGCAAAACCGCCCATAACGGCGATCGACTTCCATTCCTTTTCCGTGCGAACCCTCAAAACCCCAATATCAAGATTAGTTAAGAGGGGAATGTGATCCGTGAGAATACCTAAAAGTCCAGTGCCACTAGGTAAAATTACTTCTTGAGCACTTTGATCCCAGACAGTTTTATCCGGAGTAATTACTCTTACCGTTAAAGTCATAATTTGAGTATAAATGTAATACTTATAATTTTATTTTTTAAAAAAGGAAAGACAAAATAAATATTTTCCTGTCTTTCCTTAATAACTTTCACAGACCAAATATCCGTAAAATAATTATCAATGGTCTTTAGCCTTTAAGCTTTTCACCCTTGGCGATCGCCTCTTCAATGTTACCAACCAAGTAAAAAGCCTGTTCCGGTAAATGATCCAACTCACCAGAAAGAATCTTATTAAATCCCTTAATAGTATCCTCAAGACTCACATACTTACCCGGGCTACCAGTAAACACCTCCGCCACAAAGAAAGGCTGAGACAAGAAACGCTCAATTTTACGAGCACGATTGACGGTCAAACGATCCTCTTCAGACAATTCATCCAAACCAAGAATCGCAATAATATCCTGTAACTCCTTATAGCGCTGTAAAGTTGACTGTACCGCACGAGCAGTATTATAGTGGTCTTTACCAACAATGTCGGGTTGTAACATAGTGCTAGTAGAGCCTAAAGGATCAACCGCAGGATAAATACCCTTAGAAGCCAAACTACGAGACAATACAGTAGTACCATCCAAGTGAGCAAAGGTAGTTGCCGGAGCAGGATCAGTTAAATCATCCGCAGGAACATATACCGCTTGAATAGAAGTAATAGAACCTTCCTTAGTAGAAGTAATACGTTCTTGTAAATCTCCCATATCAGTACCCAAAGTGGGCTGATAACCTACCGCAGAAGGCATTCTACCCAGAAGTGCAGATACTTCAGAACCAGCTTGAACAAAACGGAAAATATTATCAATAAATAACAATACATCTTGCTTGTTAACATCACGGAAATATTCAGCCATAGTTAAAGCCGATAAACCCACACGCATTCTAGCTCCGGGAGGCTCATTCATCTGACCATAAACAAGAGCAATCTTAGAGTTTTCGGGATTTTCAGAATCAATTACATTAGATTCAATCATTTCATTGTAAAGGTCATTACCTTCACGGGTGCGCTCGCCCACACCACCAA
>PXEJ01000180.1 GCA_003566215.1 Cyanobacteria bacterium T3Sed10_376R1m
CAGCGAATTGCCAGGGTCCGACAACGAATACCACCCGGGTATGGTTTTCCCAGACCTGCCGCCGGAGTTTCAGCGTGTCATGCAAACCGGTATCGCAACGACATCAGGCCTTCGCATCAACCGGAAGGATACATGCCTGAGTCCCTGCCTGCCGATCGTCGACAGGTACGGAACTGTTATCGCTCTGCTGATACAGGATTTCAAACCGTGTGCCTGGCGCGCCGAACTCCTGCGCTCAACAGTTCCACCCCTGCTGCTCACTCTGACGCTGATGCTACTCACGGCAGGAGCTTTCATGCTGCGCTCACGTCGCAAAAACCCCGACGCTTTGACGCCGGTATGGATGTTCTACAGCAAGGTCGGCTGCGCCGCGGCCGCCGGCCTCGCCTTGACAATTTTCTCCGGCTGGATGGCCGGAACGTTCGAACAGCGTAGCCGCACATCAACATTCTCCCGCCTTGCTGCCAGCCGCACATTGAATGTTGCCAATGACCTGAAAGATATCCGCACCAGTGACCTGGAAGCCGTAGGTCGCTTTTATGAAGGCAGCGAGTACGTAACCCGCGAAGAGTTCAATCAATTTACCGGCTTTGTCACCGAAAATCCAGCGGTACTGACATGGGCCTGGATCCAGGCTGTACCTGCGGATGAAATGCTGTATTACGAAACAGATCTGCGCGCGATGGGAATGGAGGCACAAGGGATCTGGCAATACGATGATCAGGGGCTAAAAACCGCCGCGTCCGGACGTGACATGTATTATCCCATTATGTACGTTGAGCCGTCACACGGAAACCGACAGACCCTTGGCTATGATCTGGGATCAGACCCCGCTCACCGTGCAGCAATTTCGGAGGCTCAGCTCAGCGGCCTTATCACGGCCTCATACTCCCGGACTCCGCTGCCGGCAGTGACCGGTCAGCCTGCCCTGCTGGTGCTGCGCCCGGTCTTTGCAGACAATCCCGAACACCAGCAGGGATTTGTCTCCGCTCTGCTCCTTCCTGAGACACTGCTCAAAACCAGCGTAGCCTACAGTGAAGGTACACTCCTGAGCATTGCAACACTGCGACCTGACGGTACTGCGCACCCCCTGAATGTACGGCCGACAGATGAGCTCCCCGAAACCGGTTTCATACTGATACGACCTGTTTTTGCCTTCGGCAAGGTTTTCATGATTGAGGCCCGCGCAGACTCTGTTTTTTTTCACATGCACCCTCGCCGGGCTGCCCGGCTCACGATACTTGCAGGAATTCTGCTGACCGCCATGCTGACATTGAGTCTGTACACACTCATGCAGCGCAGCAGAAACCTGGAGCGACTGATAGCGGAGCGCACCTCAGAACTGCAGGAACGGGAAATGCGCATACAAATACTGAGCGACAATCTGCCAGGTGGTTATGTGTATCAGGCAGACAGCGGGATTAACGGCACCTCGCACGCATTCACCTATATCAGCGCCGGCGTTGAGCGTATGCACGGTATCAGGCCGGACGAAGCCCTCAGCAGTCCTTACACCCTGTACGAACAATATGAACGTGCAGACCGGGAAGAACTTCTCAGGAAACAGAAACTGGCCCTGAAAAACAATGCCACATTCAGTGCCGAAATCAGATTCATTAACCGCGAAGGCACACTGCGCTGGTGCCTGGTTCGCTCAGCACCACGTCTTCAGCCGGATGGTCACGTTCTGTGGGACGGCCTTTGCCTTGACATAACCGAACAGAAACAATTAACCGATGAGCTGATACATCAAAAAAACATCTCGCAGATGTATCTTGATATCGTTGCGGTCATGCTGATTGCGCTTGACCGCAACGGTACGGTCACGCTCATCAACAGACGCGGCTGTGAGCTTCTCGAAGGTGAGGAACAGGACATCCTCGGGCACAACTGGTTTGACACCTTCCTGCCGCAAGATATCAGGGAAGAAACCAGAGGGGTTTTTAACGCATTACTGAAAGGAGAAGTATCGCTCAACACATTCCATGTCAATCCCGTCCAGACCCTCACCGGCAGCTCACGCATACTGGCGTTTCACAATGCAGTGATACGAGACAGCCGTGGGGAAATTGAAGGGGTATTGTCATCCGGCGAAGACATTACAGACCGAACGCAGGCCGAAGCACAGCAACAGAAGCAGCTGCAGGAACTCAGACGCTGGTACCAGACAACACTCGGGCGCGAAGGGCGGGTGCTCGAATTGAAAAAAGAAATAAACGATCTGCTGACGAAAGCCGGCCAGCCGATCCGCTACCCAACAGCTGAAATCGGCACACCTCCTGCGGGACAGACTAAATCCTGATAGCGTCGTAAAAAGTCATTTTCCCCTCCCCTGGCGGGAGGGGATTAAGGGGAGGGGGTTATAACATCTTGTAATTGCATTTAAAACACCCTGACCCTCTCCCCTCAAGGGAGAGGGGGTTTTTCTGACTTTTTACGAAGTTGTCAATCCTGAGTTGCGCGACGTCCGCTGATCAGCGCATGACGGTCACCGAGCGCCTGAACGCGAAGTTCCCCGAGACCTGCTTCCCTGATCTGCTGCTCAATCTCCTTGATTTCAAATGCCGCGAGCAATGAATTATAAAAATCCCGCCTGAGTATTGCGGGCTCATCAGCGGCGTAAGTTTCCGTAAGTTCTTCTGCCTCTGTGATGTCGGCAGGCCGCCTCAGGTCCATGATAAAAATTGCGGCCCCGGGTTTTGCGCAGGCCTTCACTGTTTTCCACAGGACGTGCGGATCATTTAAATGATGCAGCAGACTGTTGCAGATGATGCTATCATAGCAGTTGAAGTCTGATATCTTAAATGGTAGTATTTCCTTAATAAAAATAACGCGACCCTGCAGGGAGCGATCAGCCTTCACAATGCTTCTCGCATACGCAAGCATGGCATCGGATCCGTCAATGCCGTGCACACGGCAGTACGGGTACGCGCGCACGAACCTGAAGGTTATATCGCCGGGACCGCACCCCAGATCAAGTACTAAGGCTTCATCCGGCACATCCGGAAAAGCCTCCTGAAACAACCGCATGAACATCGAATGCGGCTGTTCAAAGTCTGCTTCAGCATATGCCCGGGTCTGTTCCGGGTCGAGCATAAGTTCGGGTTCAGGGATGCGTTGCATGGGGAGAGACGAGTTTAAGGTTCAGGGTTCAAAGTTCAAGGTTCAAGGGTTTAATTGATGTGTCCGGCTTGCAGTTTACTCTACAGGTATGCCGGAAGCGCATGGCCATCCAGAAAACCAGAAACGATTCATTTTCACCTTTTGGAGGGCCGTGCTTCTGCGCGGCCGGTTTTTCCAGAACATGTTATCACACATGGCCATGCGGAAGCAAAGGCCCTCCAGCTTCAACAACCTGTTACACATTTTCCTTGTTAATCAGATTAACGATTACTTTTGTAATGATGTCCTTATCCCTGGGCCTGCTCTCGGCAATCATCAGCGTCAGAGCAACCAGGGCATTATCGCCTATCCGTTTTTTCCCGCCTCGCGTATAGAGAATACCGTTGATGTCCAGAAACCACACGAACAGGAATGCACCGATCCGCTTGTTGCCGTCAACAAAGGAATGGTTTTTCACTACGAAATACAGCAGATGTGCGGCTTTTTCTTCGATGCTTGGATAGAGCTCTTTACCGCCGCAGGTCTGATAGATTGCGCCGAGAGAACTTTTAAACGACGCGTCTTTTTCTTTACCGAAAAGAGTTGAAGGCTGCCCCTTCGCGCCAAACTGACTGCCAAGTGTTTCAATGGCGAGACGGGCCTCCCCGTAGGTTATGACGGCCGGCTTTTTTCTGGTTGTCTTGCTGATTTTCAGGTTTTGATGGTCATACTGATCAAGCAGCGTCAACGCATAGGAGTAATCGGTAATAACATGCAGAAGCCCTGCAGCTTCCGTCCTGTCAAGCTCGCGGCCCTGCACAACCCGTCCCATAAGGGCAACCGTCTGCTGCAGTTCCATCAGGCGATCATTCTGCTCACGCAGCCGCTGCTC
>PXEJ01000348.1 GCA_003566215.1 Cyanobacteria bacterium T3Sed10_376R1m
GACGCTCTTCCGATCTATCTTTGTTTTGTGAATCTTAGCCCCAAGCTCTTTGAAGTTAACTATCATATCGAAAAAGATCAACAAGAAGTTGCGATCGCCCTTACCCGTCACATCTGCATTAACCCCCAAACTAGAAAAACCCAGTCTTTGCCTACTTTTTTGAATCAGAAACCAAACTAATTTTCAACCCTGTTGCTTAGCTAAATATTAATTATTTTGTCAATTTATTGCAACAAAACGTTACATTATGTTATACTTATTTACATAAGCAATCATAGAACAATAAAGAAATATATTTATGAATACCCGCAGCACCTACGTTATAGAAGAACAAGGACGTTTAAACAACTACGCAGTAGAACCAAAAATGTATGTCGATTCTAGCCAACAATTTGGTTTTAACAAATATGCCGAAAAATTAAACGGACGTTTAGCAATGCTCGGCTTTATTTCTTTATTAGGATTTGAAGCGCTCACTGGACAAGGTTTAATTGGGTGGTTAACTAACCTATAAACAAACCATCAAGGGTTTTTCTTGAATGCAATACATAAATACTACATTATAAAAACAAGGGGCATAGTCTCCTTGTTTTTATTTGTCGAGAAAAATTAAAATCCTTTAGGCTTTTTTTGTCGAACTTTTTCCCAAATTAAAATTTCCCCATTTTTTCCCCCACCCGCAATATAATCACCCTGGGGATGCCAAGAAATTAGAGAAAATCCCTGTGTAACTCCCGTCAATTTTTGGGTTAGTTGTTGGGCTTTATTCCATAAAAACAACATTCCTTCCTCATCAGCAGAAGCAAGTAAGAGATTGTGAGGATGAAATTTGACATCTTCTATGACACCATTATGCTCTTTTAGAAGAAATGATCCCCACCCATCATTATCATCCTCCGCTTTTTGCCATACAATGACACCATTAAAACAAGAAATACTGAGCATAGGAGCATAGGGTGATTTTGGTTTTGACCATGAAAGGTTACGAATTTTACCACCAAACCCTGATAAATGCCATGTTTCAAGATTTTCCCAACACCATATCCAAACGCTATTGTCAAAGCAATTTCCTGCTAAATATTCTCCATCGGCAGACCATGCTATTTTGTCACAAGCCCCCGGCATTTCCGCTAAAAAGGGGTCATTATCCCAATCTGAAGTGGTCCAAATGTTAATCCCACCGTTAATTGCGATCGCCAGATACTGCCCCGTAGGATGCCATTGCAAATCTAACACCGAAGATTCACCAGAGGGTAAAGTAGTGACAACATCATTAGTAACAGTGTCCCAAATTTGAACATAACGACCAAAACTAAAAGCTAATTCCAAGCGATGGGGATGCCATGCCAAATGTTCAATCCATGATTTATTAAAATTTAAAGTTTCGATCAAAATTAGTTCAGGTTGTACTCGCCAAATCCTCACCTTGCCATCTTGCGCCCCCACAGCTAAAAACTGACCATCATGGGAAAATTGCAGACAATCAACGGACTTATATTGAGCATTTTCTGGACTCAGAATAATGGTTGGGGTATCTTGTTTTAAAGATTTGATGATAACTTCCCCCCCCGCAGAAGCCACGGCTAAATCACCGTTTACCGACCAATCTACAGCGGTGATGTATTCTGTAAGTTGACCCTGCCATTGTTTCTGATAGATTTTTTTAGGGATTGAATTTTTACTATACACTTGAAATTAAATTAGTATCATTAGTTAAAACTTTTTCTCGATTATAAGCTTGAAAAAAATTAGGCGTTACTTACTTGTTTTTTTAAATCTCAATTTCTGGAATAAATGATTAAGGGACACCTCACCTAAGTGAAATGCCCCAAAATTTTTTATATAGGGTGGTATATACTTAAGGTCTTTATATAAGCTGACCTCATTTTAATTTTCAAAAACAATAATCCCATATATCTAAACTTTAATTAATTTTCTTAATGTTTATTTAATATTTCTTTAAGGATCATGGTCAAATGGTAAGAAATGTTACGAAAGTTAATTTTTGTAAAGGGAAATACCCATTTTTTGGGATAGCCATACCTCAAAGTTGCGAATAGAAAAAAGTCGATCTCGTTTATTCTGGGCATCAATAACCATCGGTTCAACTAATATTGTAAACATCCCTAAACGATTACCAGCTAAGACATCGGTAAAAATGCGATCGCCCACCATCCCCACCTGATTAACGGGTAAATTCATCGAGTTAACTGCTTGACGTAGTTTTTTTCGGGAGGGTTTCCTTGCTCCATAAATATAAGGGACATTAAGGCGAGATGCGATCGTACTTATTCTTTTTTTACTAAGATTATTGCTAACTAACCATAAATTGACCAACGGGCGAACTTCCTCCACCCACATTAAAAGTTCGGAGGAAATTACACTGTCTCGAAACGCCACGAGAGTTTCATCCACATCCAATACCAAACCTTTAAGATTATATTGCTTAATAATACGAGGACTTAAATGGGTGACAATATCCCCCAAGACTAAGTCAGGTTGCAAAATTTGAGTTTTAGACATAAAAAAATATATATAAACTATAAAATAGCCCTATACGGGCAGAAAATATTAAGTATTCACTTACGGTTAATTAATTTTCAATTTTTAACCTTTCCAATAAACTTCTTCAAAAGTCTGAAAAATTTTTAATTCCTCATAGCTAAGTTTTCATTAATTGTTGTCAGCCCTTACATTATTATTAATAATGCAAGAATAGCAATTTTTTGTAACAGGGGATTTAAGTTTTCCTCAAGACTTATCGCCTATATATTAAATATTCAAACTTTTTAGTTGAGGGTTTTCCATCCTCAACATATTATCTCATTTATTTTATTTATTCTCTCAAAAGTGATTACAAGTTATTTTCTATAATTGGGATACAAACTTGTTAAGACTAGAATTGCGATCGACAAAGTAAATTTTTTCTTCAAAATAAAAATCAAAAGTCTTCTAATTTTTGCCCAAAAAAATAAATTAAATAATAATATATTCATAATATAATATGAATATATTTTAGATTAATAATTCATAAATATAACATATAAAAAATATACTTTAAGATGATAAAAAACCGCAATTTTTGGCTAAAAAATGTTCATATTCCCACCTGTTTAATTGATAATAGTATCCATAATTTTCATCCCCAAACAAAAGAAAATTTGAGTCTTTGTGATTTAGAAATTAAAGAAAATAAAATAAATAACATTATCATAGCATCTCCTAAAACCATTGGAGAAGACCTTCAAAAAAAAATTGTCTTACCCTGCTTTGTTGATGTTCATACTCATCTTGATAAAGGACATATTTATGAAAGACATCCTAATTTAAAAGGTGATTTTAATAATGCGTTAAAAACTGTCAAAGAAGATGTCCAATTTTGGGATGAAGAGGATTTATATAAAAGAATGGAATTTGGTTTAAAATGTAGTTATGCCCATGGCACGATCGCCCTTAGAACTCATTTAGATTGTTTTGATGAACAAGCAGATATAACCATAAAAGTATGGCAACAGCTACAAAAAAAATGGGCGAATAAAATTACTATACAGGCTGTGTCATTAGTTAGTCTAGATTATTTTTCAACTCCCCATGGAGCAAAACTAGCGGACAAAATTGCTGAAATTAAAGGAATTTTAGGGGGAGTTGTCTATATGAATAAAAATATTGATCAAGAATTAGATAACATCTTTAAATTAGCACAAGAAAGAAACTTAAATCTAGACTTTCATGCTGACGAGAATGGAAATATTGATTCAATTTGTTTACAAAAAATTGCAGAAACTGCCCTAAGAAATAACTTTACAGGAAATATTTTATGCGGTCATTGTTGTAGTTTAGCCGTTCAATCTGACTCACAAGTTGACTACACAATTAAACTAATAAAAGAGGCAAACATTGATATAGTCAGTTTACCGATGTGTAATTTATATCTACAAGATAGACAACCTAATAAAACCCCTTTTTGGCGTGGAGTGACAAGGGTAAAAGAAC
>PXEJ01000206.1 GCA_003566215.1 Cyanobacteria bacterium T3Sed10_376R1m
ATAAATTGATAGTCGCTTTTTTCGTAAAGTTTTTTATGTAAGGTATCTATCCTATTATCAGTTTTTAAATCTCTAAGAACATCAACATATATTTTAGGTTTGCTTATAACACACTCATATCTTACTGACATTTCAATAGCTATTCTTTTTTTAAAAGGTTTAAGCCATTGTTTAATTTCTTTTTTAAAGTCTTTTACAAATTTTTTATCAATTAGTAGTTCAATTTCATTCAATTTCATAATATCTCAACTCCTTATATATTTAATTATAACACGATAATAATTAAATGTCAATAAAATAATGAATGTAAACGCTTACATTTTTGGACCGGTCGAAATATGGAAACGCTTCCACACTCAATCAAAAAAAAGGCTTAAACTGAAAGCCTCATTTGTTTAAATTTTTTATCAAGTTCAAGTTCTTCATTTACATAATCAAGTTCAGCTTGAATATCATCGAGTTCATCTTCAGTGGCTTGAATTCTTAAGCCATATTTATCATCATCGCCTGTTAAATTATAATTTAAATACAACTTATCTAAACGCTTTAATAATTCTTGTTTATCTTGAATAAGTCTTTTTCTTTCTTGAATAAGTTCATTTCGTTCCATTTAGTTTACCTCTCTTTTTTATTTTTTAAAGCTAGTTATAATGCTAAATTGAAGCTATTAGTGTTATAACCAAGACAACTGCGATAAAAACATTAATCACTTTTTCACTTTCAGTAAGTTTTTCGCCATTAGTTTTTGTAAGCATAAATCTTTTAAAACTACGCATATTCTCAACTCCTTTATTTTATACTTAATTATAACACGATTTTAATATATTGTCAAGTTTTTAACGCAAATAATCGCAATGTAAACGCTTTCATAAATCGACCGGTCGCCCTATGGAAACGTTTCCACAATTAATCAAAAAAGAAGGGCTTTCCCCTTCTCGTTTCCATTTAAATCAACTCCAATAAGTTTTTAACATATTTTATTTTGTGTTTCGTATGTTTTCCAATTTCATTATCATATTTATTTAAAAACTTAATCGCATTTCCGCCACTTTTGCGGAACTTAATTAAATTCAAAGTGTAATCATCAATTAAGGTTGAGTTAGCTATATCTTTTACATAGTTAGCTTTATTTTCGCCTAATCTACATAATATAACTTTATTTTGTGATAGATTTGGTAAGTATTTTTTAAGCCATAATCTTTTGTCTAAATCAGCTCGTTTATTTGGACTAGCACTTAAAATAAAAATGTTGTGATTTTTAGCAAGTTTTTTAATAGCTCTTAGATTTTTTCTTATAGGTTTTAGTTTTTGAAAGAACTTATCTTCAATTTCAAATCTTTCTAAAGCGTTTTTTTGTGTAGAAAATCTTGCAAGAACATCATCCATATCAATATATAAGTTTTTTGTTAGCATATGTTTCACTCCTTATCTTATACCTAATTATACCACGAAACCCTAAAGAATGTCAATAGTTTTACGCATTTATTTTCCAATGAAAACGCTTTCATTTTGGGCCCGGTCCACCCTGAAAGCGCTTACATTTAGACCCATAAAAAAGGGCGTTATAAATCCCACGCCATTTCTTCATTCCACTTATCAAACAACTCTTCATCAAATTGGGGTAGTGTACGACAACGTTGTTCTACTAGGTCGAAGTTTTCAGAGTCAAATAAAAACCACCATTCGTTTATTCCTAATTCTTCCGCAACTTGCCAAAAGATTTCTTCGTATTTTTCTAACATAATTTGTTTCTCTCTTTCTTTATCTTATACTTAATCATAACATGATTATAACTTAATGTCAATAGATATAATAAATAAAAATAAAAAAATAAAATTATTTTTAATGGGGTATTAAAAGGGGTATGTTTATATGGGGTACATTAAAGGGGAATACATAATGTAAGGGCTTACATTTTTGGGGCCCCGGTCGGGTTATGTAAGCGCTTACAATCCCAATATAAATAAAAAAAGGACCTACCAAACAGCAAGTCCTACATATAATTTTTTACCATTATATTCTTTATTCCAATTTGGATAACCAACCCAGAACGTTCCTCGGGATGTGCGGAGTACCATTTCGGGGGTAGTGTTATGAATAGGGGTATCTATCTTGGTTTCATAAACTACAATTTCAGGTTTTTCAATATTGTCTTTAGTTAATTGTTTAATTTCATGATAAACCTTTTTCATATTTTCTACTGTGTTAAGTGTGTTCATTTTATTACCTATCTTTCTTTTTCTTATACCTTATTATAACATTTATTTTATAATATGTCAAATCGAAGTGTCTCAGGATGGCTAAACTAAGGGCTGGAAAGTTTTTTATTTTTATAAATAAGAATATATTTTTATAAATAAGATTGTAATGTAAGCGCTTACAGGTTTTGCCCGGCCGCTATGAAAATATTTACACTTATCATTCAAACGAACTATGAACTCAAGGTTTAGACGAGAAATGTAAATATTTTCATTGAGGGATAGGTGTGGAAACGTTTCCACAGGGATAGGGGGGTGGGTTTTTTAGTTTTTTTAGGTTTTCCAAAATTTTGCCCCTCGAGACCTACAATTAACAACTATCCCAAATTTTAAAGTCACCACATTCCACACCCACCCCACCCCCAAAAAAAGTAGTCTCTCGACTACTCTTTAAATTTCCCCAAATCCAATTTCCTCACGCTCGAATCAACATAAGAAACTAGTTGAGTTATATCAAGAACTTCCTCATTAGTAAATACTAATCGAGTTCCTTTTTCATATTCATAATATAATTTTACATGTTGAAAATTAATTCGTATCTTTCTCCCACTATCTTTGCTAGTACCAACTATTATATACATATTATTCTGATTTGTTCTCTTCTTCACAAAAAGTGAATCTAATTTGACCGTTTTCCTCAATTTCATAACAGTCTTCGTCTGTTCGTAGTAGTATATTCATATCGCTATTTTTCAACTCCTTCACCTCATATATTATTTTTATTTACAATCACATTCTTCTTCTTCATAGAAAAGAAATTCAAGTCCTGGCTCAACTTCAAGCAATTCTTTTTTCATTCTTTCAGCCAATAACTTAATTTCCCATTGTGAATGTGTATCATTATTTCTTTTTTCATAGAAATCTATAAATGCACGTAAATTACAACTAACCGTGATATTTGCAGTAGCAGAATTAGGTAGGACATATCTAGCATCCTCTGGTTTTATACCATATTCAATCAGTTTGTTATAAGTTTCTTGAGCCTGTTCCATTGATTTAATATATATATCTAAACAATCATTTTCGATAATTGAAGGTGGCACTACAAAATCAAACCCTCCATGGCGACTATCTTTAGATTGGTTTACATAGCGTTGACTTTGGACTGAATAACTCCACCCAATTCGATGACGTATAAGTTGAGCAAGAGTTGCTCTTGAAACACAACGCAATCCGAATGTGAATGTTACATGCTCTAGTGTAGATAGGTGGCGCATCTTAGCCACTTGTGCAAGTAGTCTAATTACATCGTTTGGGAATTCCGGATTAGATGCTGGTCTATTTAAATATTCGAAGTATTCTTCATAAGCTATATAGGCCTGATCAAAAGGACTATAACAAGTACGTATAGCCGTGAATATTGTTCGAAGTGCTTCTGGACTTGATGTCATAACTCAAACACGTGGTCCCCCATACTTACAACCAGCAATTGAATCTAATGCTTTTGATTCATGGTCGTAGATTTGTTTTGGTTGTTTTAGTTTTTTTATTGCATTTTGGTGTTTTTCTTGACGTTTTATTTTAATTTTTTCGATTGGATCTAAATCAAGTTCTTTTTCGAGGATTTCTCTTCGGTTTAATTTTTGTGTATTTTTAGTATCTGTTGACATATGTTAACCTCCATGCGGCCTAATAGCTTCAATAGAAGCCTTTAAAATTTCTTTGGGGTCCGCACCATTTCTTATGTTATAAGTTGGTATATTTAATTGTTTTGCGTATGCAA
>PXEJ01000263.1 GCA_003566215.1 Cyanobacteria bacterium T3Sed10_376R1m
ATTTCGGAGCAGGGGTGGACATTAGCGCCCCGGGTGGTAGTGAAGCAGGGTTAATTATTCAAGAAACCATTGTTGGAGAAGATCAAAAACCAGCATTACAAGGGCTTCAAGGTACGAGTATGGCATCCCCCCACGTTGCTGGGGTTGCCGCCCTCATTAAAGCCACAGGGGTTAAAGATCCTGAAGAAATAAGATCGATTTTAACTCAATCAACTCTCCAAGTAGAAGAAGATCCATTTAATCATTATGGAGCAGGGCAACTCGACGCAGGGGCGGCTCTAAGATTAGCGGTTCAGGGTAAAATTACCGTACGGGACTTTTTGCGTTGGTTAAGGGATAATGGGTATTTGAATCCTGTATTTTGGATTAATGGCGGTACAATTATGTTTTTACCTAAGCTAGGAATGGTTGTAGGTTCATATCTCCTTGCTTGGTTTATCCGCAATTACCTTGTATTTAATCTTAGTTTGACCAGTGGTTTAGTGTTTGGTAGTTCTGGTTTATTTGTTCTACAGGGTTTATATATCTTTGATTTACCTCAATGGCCTCTACGTCTTTTTGGTAGCTCTATTCCTGAGTTGGGAAATGTGGTTATGGGTACTAATAGTTTAAATCCAATTTTTGCTAGTGCTTTAATTCCTTTTCTCTTAATAATTCTCTTTCTTGGTCATGATAGCTTAAAGTGGGGTGCGATCGGTTCTTGTTTAGGGGTAGCGTCTTGTTTGAGCATATCCGCTTTTTATTCTCCTAGTGTATGGGGTTTAGGTAGTGGTGTTATGGCTCAAGGATTTCTAATTATTAATGCTTTAATCTGTTTTGGTTTAGCCTACTTAGCCAGTAAAAATCATATAGGGGAAATAGCTAATAATTAATTGAAGTCTCCCATCTCCCCTATCACCAGAGATGCACTCAGGCAGAGGGGGAGAAATTTAGTCCAAACTTGAGCTTGATTGTCGCTTCTGAACTAAATTCCCCCTTCTTTCACAATTGAATCCTGTTTGATTCCAGCTTTCTAAATCAATATCAGATAATTTAATTACTTCATTACAAGAAAATTGATAAAATTGTGAAACTAAAGACCATAAAATTGTGCGAGTTACATCTAACAAAGTTTTAATATTATTTTCATAGTTTGCAGGAATGCCATCAACTTCTTCCACTCCGTCGATTTTAACTGCTATTCCTTGAGAAATAAAACTTACTTTTGCCATTATTTTAGCACGAGGAAAATGAGTGTTAGAAGTAATAACTTGAACTTTTTTGACACCCGATTTTTTCATAATAGGAACAGAAAAAAGAAAATTATCAAAAGTAGAGTCAGCACATTTTTCTAACCAAACATTATCCATTTTTGCTTCTATTTTTTGAAAAATTAACAATATACAAGGATCTTTTGAACCCTGAGAAATAATAATAGGTATATTAGGATTATTTTTTATTAATTGAGCTCCATGAATTTCCCTAGTAATGCTACCTCCTAAAACTAAATAAGCATCCACTGGTTGAAATGAATTTCTTTGGGCTTGTATGATGTGATGAGTCATGCTAAAACCAATAATACTCAAGAACACTATTATTAAAAATAACGTTAGTTGAGTAATTTTTTTTATATTTTTTTTAAGTATAAATATATTCATTAAAACTAATGTTTGTATTTCTTGTTTTATCCTAATATTATTAATTTTTAATGGTTTTAAAAAAATTAATTTTATCAGCCTTATAATAAAGGAATATACCAACCATTGAGCCAATAATATAACCTTGAGGAAGATAAAAGGCTATTAAACCGACAATTAAAGCGATTAATAAATTTTGTTTTGACTCTGCTTGATCTTTAATAAATAGCATTAAAGTTAAGGCTTGAAATAGTAAAACTATCCCTAAAATTGGTTGGGGAAAGACTTCAATTACTTGGGGAATTACTTGACTAAAACCTAACCCAATAATTAAATATAATAAACCATAAATTATGACCGAACCTCCTGTTTTTGCCCCTAAAATATAATGTCCAGCTAATCCACCGCAACCATGACATACAGGAATACCACTAAAGAAGGGAATAACTAAATTAGAGAGGGAATAGGTTGAACCTATTTGTTTGATGGTGGTTGTTTTTTCGGGAAATAAATCTTTTACGGTTTGTTGAGTGGCAATGACGGAGTTAGAAATGGAGAGGGGTAGTTGGGGTAGGGCTAAGACAAATAATCCTGTAAAAATATTGTTAATAGTGACTTGATGGGGTTTTGGGAGAGCAAATTCTATTCCTTGGACAATTGTCTCTAATTGTAGTTTGAAAGCAAAAGCATAAATAAAGCCTAAACTAATCACAATTAATCCAGCAGGAATAAGACTTTTTTTTGGGGTAGTTAAAATGATTATGAATGCAATGATGGCAAGGATATAACCAATCACACCAGCGGAGGGAATATAGGTTTTGAGGGCAAGGGATGAGAGGGATAACCCTAAGCCGAATTGTGTACCACGCACTACACACAAGGGTATAATATTTGCTAGTTTGTTTAATGTACCTGTGAAGGTTAGTGTTAACATTATTAGGGATATGGCTATTCCTCCACCGTATAAAATTTCGGGGGCAATTTGTTGGGTAATTACAATCACTGCCATTGCTTTGAGGGGTTGCATGGGCATGGGAAAACCATAGTAAAAGCCCATAATAATTTGTGCAATACCAAACATAATAAAGACACTCGCACCATCTAAATTAATGGCTTGAATCATGGCAACAATTAGGGGTAAGTCTGTGCCAATGTCTCCAAAACCTCCGGCAATTTCGTAGCGATTAAATTCAATTTTTCTAAGATTCATTTATTAATTACTATTTAAAAATCTAAATAATGTCCGTAATTATAGCAGGAGAAAGAAGCGGAGTTGGCAAAACTACTATCACTTTGGCTTTATTATCATGGTTAACTGACAGAGGGAAAAAGGTACAATCTTTTAAGGTAGGACCAGATTATATTGACCCGATGTTTCATACTAAAGTTACTGGTTTTCCTTGTCGAAATCTTGATCCTATTTTAACTTCAGAAGATTATATTAAATCATCTTTTAATTATCATTCTCAAGGAAAAAATTTTAGTTTAATTGAAGGAGTAATGGGTTTATTTGATGGTATTCCTCTTTATGATTCTCCCTATTATGGTAGTACGGCTCATGTTGCTAAGTTGTTAAATTTACCTGTAATTTTGATTATTGATTGTAGTAAATTAAGTGGTTCGGTAGGTGCGATCGCCCTTGGCTATAGTAAACTAGATTCAGATGTTAAAGTAGCGGGAGTAATTCTAAACAAGGTTGGTACTGAGAAACATTTAGAGTATTTAAAAGCTAGTTTGAGTTTAATTTCAATACCTATTTTCGGGGTATTTTTTCGCAATCAAGAAATAACAATTCCAGATCGACATTTGGGCTTAATTCCTACTGATGAAATTGATCATCATCTTCAAATTTTTGATAGGTTAGCTACCATTGCCCAAGAAAGTTTTAATTGGGATTTATTACTACCTTTATTAGAAATTAATAAACAAAAAAATATTCTTAATTCACCTTTTATTAATATCCCAAAAAAGATAAAAAAGTTTAGAATTGCGATCGCCCTAGATCGAGCATTTAATTTTTATTACCAAGATAATTTTGACATCTTAGAAAAAATGGGAGCACAGTTAATTTTTTGGAGTCCACTAAAAGATAAAAAAGTACCAGAAAATATACAGCTGTTTTATTTTGGAGGCGGATTTCCTGAAATTTTTGCCGAAGAATTAAGTAATAATATTATAGTTAAAAATCAACTCCAAAAAACTATTTTATTAGGTACGCCCATCTATGCAGAATGTGGGGGAATGATGTATTTATCAGAGTATATCGAAGACTTTGAGGGTAAAAAATGGTCAATGGTAGGAGTTTTACCAAATATTGCTAAAATGACAAAAAAATTAACATTAGGTTATCGTCAAATTAAGATA
>PXEJ01000285.1 GCA_003566215.1 Cyanobacteria bacterium T3Sed10_376R1m
AATATCATCACCAACCCCAGTAATCAAAAAATCAGAACTACTATCACACCTTGAGACAGCCGTATTGTCCCCCAACCGACAGGGAAATATGATTCTGCCCCCTAGCACAACAAATCATAGAGTTAGTCAACAACAATTAGTTTGCCCCATTACCATTCCCCTGCAAGAAAAAATAAGTTTGAATAACGAAGAATTTTGTTTAGTTTTTACCAGCGAATTTAGTTGCTTATTAGTAAAAAGTAAAAATCAAAATAATCAACCTATATTTCAATTTTCCTTTGACCCCAGTATAACAAATCAAGCATGGTTATTTATAAAAAATAACCTACTAATTAACCACCACTACCAACAAAATTATTTAGAAGACTTAACCATAAAATTTACCCCCCAAATCCCCAACTATCAAATAGTTTCTAATTTCACTAATTATTTGATGGAAAATATGAGATTAATTGAATTCAATAAAGTAAAAACTAAAAAATTAGAAAATAAACTTGAAAATCGTTATCCAAGTATTTCCCTCAAAAAAACCCCCTTACCACCTTACCCCGAAATAGAACTACTCCAAGCCCTTACCCATGAAATTAGAACCCCCCTAACTTCCATTAAAACCTTAACTAAATTATTACAAAAAAAAGCTAAATCTAACCCTGAATTAGTAAAATATTTAGAAATGATTGAGCAAGAATGCACCGAACAAATTAACCGCATGGATTTAATTTTTCGAGTAGCCGAACTAGAAGCAACTCCCCAGAAACAAAGAGAAGTTAATTTAGTGCCTATCTGTTTAGAACAAATTTTAGAACAAACCATCCCTATTTGGAAAAGACAAGCCCAAAGAAGAAATATTATTTTAGATTTTATCGTACCCCAAAAGTTACCCCAAGTAGTAAGTGATCCCGTTATTCTTAGCCAAATGTTGGGAGGAATTATGGAAAAATTTACTCGAAATATTCCTAGTGGGGGCAAATTCAAAGTTTTAGTTTTAACAGCCGGGAATCAACTTAAATTACAATTTTTATCTGAATCTAATCTAAATAATAATCAAGTAAAATGTTTGGGTAAATTACTATTATTTCAACCAGAAACAGGAAGTTTGTCCCTTAATCCCGATGTAACTAAACATATTTTTCACGTGCTAGGGGGTAAATTAATTATCAAACAAAAACAGGACAAGGGAGAAATTTTAACGGTATTTTTACCCTTAGGAAATCCTAAGCTGAAGAAACAAAAAACTTTATCATATACCAATAGTTAGACTTGATTGAGATTAGTTAACGCAAATTTTGCCCGGGTTTTAACACAGATTTCCCTATCTTCTTGACTGATACCGATTAATTTTTCTTTGATGGTGTCTTTAACCAGTTGTGCGTGGGTAGTTTTATAAAGACTAGCAAGGGAAAAAACACTGGCATATCTAACCACCCATTCTTCATCATTGCAAATGAAAAGGAGTGTTTTTAATATTTTTTGCTCCGCTTGTTGAATTTCTTGAGGGTTAAATTTTTCCCATGCCATACTTCCTAATCCCTTAGTGGCGGCACGTCTAACACTTAAAGAAAAATCTTTACTAGCGGCTTGTAAAAGTAAATCTAAAGCTCTAGGATCTCCTATTCCTGCAAATACCCTAATAGCCCATGCCCTAGCCCCATAGTTATAGTCATCAACGTTTTTTAATAAAGTTGTTACCGCACTCTCCCCGATAGCAATTAACCCCTCTGTAGCGGCCACCGCTGCCCCCGGATTATTAAATCCTAAAACCTCGATTAGGGTAGGTATGGCTAAGGGCGATCGCACTTTTGCCAACTCCGCCACTGCCAAAAATAACTTAGAAGCAGAATCAGCATCCCTCACAGCATTAATTAAGTCATCGATAGAAGAATTTAATATTTTAGTCATGGTATTATTTAAAGATATTTTTTAGCAAAGGCTACAGGACTTAAATTTTGTTCAATGAATTGAGGATTATCAGGATTATAAGGGGAACAAATACAGTCAATAGATAAAATTTGACCTGAAGAAGATAACACAGGCAAATCTGGGTCAAATTCCGTAGCACCAGTTAAACAACTAGAAAAACCCCGAAAAATGATAATTTCTATTCCTTCCCCATTTTCCTCACCATGAACTAATAAAACGACTTGAGGATTTTCTTGAGTGTATTTTTCTAGTGGAGAAAGTAAATTATGATTCATAAATAAAGTTTGATAAAAGCAGTTATTGGCTCTTAATATTTAGATTTAAAAAAATTTTTTCCTCATCTCTTCAGTCTAATTTAATTAACCCAAGATATTTTTTATTGTCTGTCGTTCCCCAATCATTGTCAACAAATTTAAGATAGAAGATGTCAAAGTTGGCGACGATATTAAAAAATTACTTTAAGATTTTTGACTAAAAGTGTAGCGAACTGATTTTTTTAGTGTATATTGGGGGAAATCGAATAAGTCGTTTAGGAAAGGAACAGCGATTATGTCAAAGTTTTATTTTCACCCAGAAAAAATCTCCGCTCCGTCTTGCACAGTGTTGAATCCTGCTCCTTCATCCTCAACTCAGGACTCTCAGACAGTTACTTTTTCGACAGTCCCAAAAGAAAGTTATCGACACCCTAACTCAAGAGATTCAGTGCGGTTATACTTACGAGATATTGGGCGCATTCCTTTACTGACTAAAGACCAAGAAATTGAACTAGCCAGAAAAGTTGAAGCCTCGAAAATAGTTCTACAACTGAGGCAAGAATATCAAGATAACGCCGATATTCGAGACTATAACAACGCCTTCGAGGTTTATGACTCTCTCTCAAAAACATTATTTCGACCTCCGAGTTTAAATGAATGGTCAACAAAACTTGATTTAACATCTCTTCAACTAGAACAAGTTTTGCGCCGAGGAAAAGAAAAATGGGCTGAGTATGCAGGAATGAAAATAAAAGAATTAGATACCATTTTGAGTTTAGGCAAAAGTGCTAAACAACAGATGATCAATGCTAATTTACGTTTAGTGGTGTCCATTGCTAAAAAATATCAAAATCGTGGACTCGATTTGCTCGATTTAATCCAAGAAGGTACTCTCGGTTTAGAAAAAGCAGTGGATAAGTTTGATCATCGCAAAGGTTATCATTTTAGTACCTACTCCTATTGGTGGATTCGTCAAGGAATGACAAGGGCGATCGCAACTCAAAGTCGCTCAATCCGAATCCCCATACATATTACAGAAAGATTAAATCTGCTCAAAAAAACCCAAAGACAATTATCACAATCTTTAGGACGTACCCCTAAAGCCGACGAGTTAGCCGAAAAAATGAATATGACAAGTGGAGAATTAAGAAATTTTCTCAGTCAAATTCCTCGCTCAATTTCCCTAGAAACAAAAGTAGGAGAAGACTACAATACTGAATTAGTCGAATTAATTGAAACAGCATCAGCCACCCCCGAAGAAAACTTAATGTTAGTATCCATGCGCCAAGATTTAAAAAGTATCTTAGGTAGTTTAACCGAGAGAGAAGCCAAAATATTACGTCTTCGTTATGGTTTTGAAGACGGCAAAAGTCACTCCCTCAGTGATACGGCTCAAATGATGAATTTATCCAGGGAAAGAGTGCGCCAAATTCAAGCTAAAGCCATTCAAAAGTTACGCCAACCAACTACCCAAAAACAATTAAAAGACTATTTAGAAATTATTAGTTAATTTTCTTCTTTCATTTCATGAGTGATACAACCATTTATCGTAATCCAGCACCCACGGTAGATATTATTATCGAAATGTGGGATAAACCCTCTCGCCCCATCATCTTAATTGAAAGGAAAAATGAACCTTTAGGGTGGGCAATTCCGGGGGGTTTTGTCGATTATGGTGAATCCTTAGAAAATGCTGCCATCAGAGAAGCCTTAGAAGAAGTTAGTCTTAAAGTAGAATTAATCGAACAGTTTTATGTTTATTCTAATCCGGAGAGGGATTTA
>PXEJ01000338.1 GCA_003566215.1 Cyanobacteria bacterium T3Sed10_376R1m
AAACCCTGCTTTTAGTCCTCTCTATGAATTGAGTAAACGCACCCTCGGAGAATTAGTTACCATGAAACGTACTAACGCCCCCTGCATTATTCGTAAACTAATTTTAGGCCCATTTAAAAGCAATCTTAACCCCATTGGCATCATGTCTCCACAGTGGGTAGCCAAACAAATAGTTAGTTTCGCTCAACGGGATTTTAGGAATATTATTGTGACTATCAACCCTATTACTTATTTTGCTTTTCCCATTAAGGAATTTAGTAATAGTTTGTACTTTAAGCTATTTACTAAATAAATAGGCTTTGCTAAAAAAGGGCTTTGGTGAGGAAAATGAACAATTATGAGGTTTTATTACCTGAGGGTAGTATCTGTAATTTTTTACTTTTAACTATTTTTTTGTCAAAAAAACCTTATTTTTGTGTATTTTTTGATACTTGTAATATGTCTAAAGTCTTATAAAAAATTAGTCCTGCCCTCCTTGTTTAGATCACTTTAATTATACCTATTTACTTATTTCGCATTATTACTAAAAACCACAAAAATTATTAGCAAAAGAGGATTTAACATTGTCAAAAGATAATATAGAAAAAAAGTCAAGTTTTTTCATTGTTTTTGAAGGAGTAGATGGGGCAGGAAGCTCTACCCAAGCCCAATTGCTTCAAAATTATTTTACTAGCATTGATCAAAAATCTGTGATAAGTCCCGAACCTTCATCAGGCAAAATAGGTAAATTATTAAGAGAATATTTAGCAGGGGAAAATTGTTTTCAAAATCAAGATTTATTCGATCAACAAATGGCTTATTTATTTGCGGCCGATCGCCATTATCACTTATACAATAATATTGATGGTGTCTATAAATTAATCGATGAAAGTATCCATGTAATTAGCACTAGATATTATTTTTCTTCCCTAGCCTACAATAGTAAAACTTCACAAGAATATCAATTTGTCAATGTTTTAAATCAAAAATTTTCCCCACCAGATTTAGTAATATATCTTGATATTCCCGTAGATTTAGCACTAATAAGAATGTGCGATCGTCCCGCAAAAGAAATTTACGAAACAAAGGAAAAATTAACCAATGTACAAGAAAAATTTAAAGAAATATTTAATAAATATCAAGGTAAATTATTAACAATAGATGCTAGTCAAAAACCAGAAAAAATTAATCAAATAATAATCGATTATATTCAAAAAAAACTATTAAAAAATACCAACAAACAGCCTTAGAGAAAAAAGATCTTCCATCGGATCAAATTACTCTGGTGTTATACTAAAAAGTATAAGAATAGATAAAAGGAGTCAAATCTTATGAATCCCAACCCTGCCATTATGAAATCGGTGGAAAAACTCGACTACCGTGTAACAGTAGGGGATGTCGCATCGCAAACGGGTTTAGAGATTGCCTTTGCACAACAAGAATTATTAAACTTAGCTTCATCGGCTAACGGACATTTACAAGTTGCTGAAACTGGTGATATTCTTTACCTATTTCCCCAAAATTTTCGCACTGTTTTACTGGGTAAATATTGGCGCTTACGATTTAAAAATTGGTTACAAGGTGCATGGAAAACAATATTTTATTTGATTCGTATTTCCTTTGGAATTATTCTAATTCTATCTATAGTACTTATATTACTCGCAATTTTAGCGATTATTGTTGCTAGTTCATCTAGCAGAAGTGATAACAATAATAATAGAAGTTCTAGGGGAGGAGGCATGATGTTTTTACCTAACTTCTGGTTTTCTCCCAATATGTTCACCATTTTTAGCCCTAGATACAATCAAAGGTATCGTCAAACAAGTTATTCTCCAAATAATCAACTTCCCAAAGAAAAAAGCGAACTTAACTTTCTTGAAAGTATTTATTCTTTTCTTTTTGGTGACGGTAATCCTAACCCGAATTTAGAAGAAAGAAGATGGCAAGAAATTGCTACGGTAATTCAACAAAATAAAGGTGCTATTATTGCTGAACAACTTGCTCCTTATTTGGATAATATCAATATCTATAATGAGCGGGATGAAGATTATATGTTACCTGTGCTAACTCGTTTTAATGGTTATCCTGAAGTGTCAGAAGTGGGGGATATTATTTACTATTTCCCTGAATTACAAATCAAGGCAAATGAAGCTCAAAATAAAAAGATAGAACCTTATCTTCAAGAAAATTTGTGGCAGTTTAGTATTGCGAATAGTCAACAAAAAATTATGGCTTTTGGTTTAGGAGGAGTTAATTTAATTCTTGCCTTAGTATTGGGTTCGATGTTAACCCCTGAATTGATTATGGAGTTGGGTAGTCTAGCAGTTTGGGTAAATCCTATTTACAATATTTTGTTGATTTATGGGGTTAGTTATTTGGTTGTGCCTTTAGTGCGTTATTTTTGGCTACAAACTAGAAATAAAAAAGTTGTGGCTAGAAACGATAATCGTGAACAAAGGGCTAATTTTCTGAAGGAAAATAAGGAAACTTTACAACCTAAAATTGATTATGCCCGTCAATTTGCTACACAAAAAATTCTCACCAGAGAAGATGTTATTTATTCTACAGATAAAGATATGTTAGATAATATTTTTGAGGGTTCATAAAATTAGACTTAACCTAAACTTTTATTAGACTAATAGCAATTTTGTCAGAAAAGCAAACATCAATATCGGAATCTTTTTCCTTTGGTCTTTTACTATACTCTCCTTGATAAAAATAATAATTGTTTTCCTGTCTAAATTTTAGGGGTAGAGGTTTAATACTAGGTTGACAAAAGACTATTTCTGTATCTGTTTTGTCTGGGGGTAAATGGGGTAAGTTAACATTCCAAAAATGTCCTTTAGGTAAGTCTTTGGTTAGGAGTATATCTAAGACTTTTTTGGTTAATTTTTCGGCTAAATTCCAATCAATTTTTTGGGGGGTTTTAATATAGTGAGAAAGTGCGATCGCACTTATACCTAAAATAGTGGCTTCCCTAACAGCAGCAACAGTACCAGACATATAACAATCAACTCCCAAATTTCCCCCAGCATTAATCCCAGACAAAACCCAATCCACCCCCGGACAAAAACATTGAACTGCTAAACGGGTACAATCAGCAGGAGTACCATAAACACAATAGCTTTGGTTACTCCTTTCTTCCACCAAAATACCCCCTGTCGTAGTCATTTGATGACCACAGCCAGAATATTGCTTGTTCGGAGCAACAATATAATTATCCCCCTCGACAATTTCAGCAAGAGTTTTTATACCCTGTGCCTCAATGCCATCATCATTAGTTATTACAAATTTCATCAAACAATTCTAACAAAATTCCCCATTCCCCGTGTTAACAACGAATATTAATCGCTCATTATTGGTATAGTAAAACTAAACTCAGAACCCTGACCAATTTTTGACTCAACTTTCATTGTGCCACCATTTTTGGCAACAAACTCCTTGCAAAGTAATAATCCCAACCCTGTACCCTTTTCCCCCTGCGTACCTTTTCTACTGGTGGAGTGTTCAATGCTAAATAGTTTATCAACTTGTGATTGAGTCATACCCACCCCCGTATCCCCAATAGTTATTCTAATCAAATCATTTTCTACGACGGAAGTAATACTAATTGTTCCTTTTGAAGGGGTAAACTTGAGAGCATTATTAACTAGGTTTTGGACAACAGAACTTATCATTGTTATATCAGCGTAAATCAATTCTTGGGAAGAAATATTGCTGATAATCTCAATATTTTTTTGTTTAGCGACACCTTTTAAAAGTTGTAACACCTCTTTAATAACATTTTTGAGATTTAATTTTTGAGGTTTCCAAGGTAAATTACCCACTTCTAACATTGACCATTGTAAAAGGTTTTCTAGCAGTCTAAAAGTGGCTTTGCCTGTGTCGTAAATTTCATGACTAATATCTTCAATTTGTTCTGGCTCAAGTTCATGAACATCATTTTGAAGAATTTGAGCAAATCCTAACATAGAAT
>PXEJ01000334.1 GCA_003566215.1 Cyanobacteria bacterium T3Sed10_376R1m
CGGTAGGATTACGGTGTAGAGGTAAAAGTATAGCAACATCAGGAAATTGATCTAAAATCAACTGTATTCCTGTGATAATATCTTGTAAAGGTTCGCCCCAGTTTTCTCGACGATGCACCGTCACGAGTAAAGTTCGATAATCATCCCAATTTAAACCATCAATATCACAACGAGGGTTTTTATCAGCCACGGAAAGCAAAGCATCAATAACCGTGTTTCCCGTGTGGTGAACCTCTCCGGTTACTCCAGAATTTTTTAAGTTTTCCACCGCTAGGGTAGTGGGCGCAAAATGTAGTTGAGTAATTTGAGAAATTAAACGACGATTGGCTTCTTCGGGGAAAGGATTATAAATATTATTGGTACGTAACCCAGCTTCAACATGACCAATGGGTATTTGTTGATAAAATGCACCTAAAGCGGCGGCAAAAGCTGTGGTGGTATCTCCCTGAGCAATAACTAATTCTGGCTTTATTTTTTGAAATATTTTTTCTAATCCCTGTAAACTACGACAGGTAATATCGCTTAGGGTTTGCTTTGGTTGCATGATGTCTAAATCCTCATCCGCACTTAAGTCAAAAATATTCATGACTTGGGCTACCATTTCTCGATGTTGCCCTGTTAAGATTACTTTGGTGTTAAAGTCTTCTGCTTTTTGAAAACATTGAATAACTGGTGCTAGTTTAATGGCTTCTGGGCGAGTACCGAGGGTAATGCAGATGGTTTTTTTGGGAGACATTTTATCGAAGTTATATTGATTATTTTTTGAGAATGGTTGACTGTGGTAGTCTTAATTGGTAATGTTTTTAAGTTAAGTTTCTCTTATGATAAGGGGAGATTGGCTCGAATCTTATATAGTTAAGGTTTTAACAAATTTGTTATTGATCAATGTTTTGTGTTTTTGGTAGAATAGCCAATATTAATTAATACCATAAAATTGGTGATTAGGAAGTTGTTTGAATTTTAATTATCGATTAGAGTATTTGCATTTCTTACTTTATCAGCATAATCTTGAGGTTTTATATTTCTAATTGTTTCAAAAATATATTGTCTTAATGGATGGGGAAAATAGGATAATATCATACCCGTTAGACTACGAGATGATATTCCTAATATTTTTTGAGATTCTTTAATTAAGTTTCTTCCTTCTTGATTTTTTTTATTTTCAATCATTCTTAATCCTAGACATAAATTTAGGTCAGCTAATTTTTTTTCTCTAATTTTTTCTATGGATGGTTCCGAAAATTTATAGGTTTCTAAACAGTATTTTTTAGCCGCCAAAAAATGTAGGTTTTGTTTAAGACTATTTTGTTTCCCATGAAATCTATATTCCATTAAAAATTCGGGTAAAAAATAAGCCCTTTTATTTTCAATGGCCATTCTCACCAATAAGTCAAAGTCTTCACAACCATCAGCTAATGGGTTCATATAATCAACATCTTGTAAGGATTGATAACGAAATAAGCTAGAACCAACTTGGAGACTTTGTAAGACAAAAGTTTGATAAACTAAATCATTAATAAGACCTTCTGATAATTGACTTTTTCCCCATTTATCGGAATTTTCTTGGGTGGCAATTTTGTTACGATTATTATTAGCATCTATAATCCAATGATTTGTACAAACAAAGTCAATATTTTTATTTTTATCTAAAATTGCTACGGTTTTGCTTAAAAAATCGGGGATTAAACTATCATCATCATCAAATTTAATAAAGTATTCTCCTCTGGCATTTTCAAAACCAGAACGCATATTTTTACTACGTCCAATATTTTGAGGATGACGAATATATTTTATGCGAGAATCATTGAAGTTGGAGACTATTTGAGCGGTGTTATCCGTTGAACCATCATCACAGATAATTAATTCAAAATCAGTATAAGTTTGTTGTAAAACACTATTGACGGAATAGGTTAAATAGTGAGAACGATTATAGGTAGGAATACAAACAGTAACTTTAGTCATAAATTAATTTTTGATGATGATTTTATGATTATAATAACCAAAAGATAGTTCTGATAATCTACTTATTTATAAGTGCGATCGCCCTTAATCCTTCATGAATATTTTAATCATCTCCAACACATTTCCCTATCCCCCAACTAAAGGAGGCACTCAGGTAAGAACTTTTAATCTTTTAAAATACTTAAGTTTGAACCATTGTCTAACCATTGTTACTCAGATAGATGAAGATGTATCAAATGCAGAGATGGAAGAATTAAGAAGTTGTGTTAATAATTTAGTGACATTTCCCCGTGAAAAAAAGATAAATCAAGGGGGATTTGTTAGGCGATTTATCAATTTTCTCTGGACAAAAACACCTCCTAGCGTTATCTCTAACTATAATCCGAACATGGACCAATGGATTAATCGGGCAGTGTTAGAAAAAAAATTTGATGTGATTACCTGTGAGCATAGTGTTAATGAAATATATGTTAAACCAGAGTGGCAAAAACAACTTAAAACCATTGTCAATATTCACAGTTCGCTATTTCGCACCTGTCAAAATCAACTACAAACAGGTACATCAGAAAAGCCGACGCGCGATCGTATTTATTTGCCTTTACTATATCGTTATGAGCGCCAATACTGTCAAAAATTCACTAATTTGGTGGTTACTACCGCCGAAGATGGTCAATCAATCAAACAAGTATCGGGTCAAAAAAATGTAGAAATTATTCCCAACGGAGTTGATTTAGATATATTTCCCTTTCGTAACCATCAAGTAAATAACCGTAAATTAATTATTGCAGGAGGTATGGATTATTTTGTCAATATTGATGCGGCTTGTTTTTTTTCCCTAGAAGTATTACCCCTCATTCAAACAAAATATCCTGACACAACATTAATGATTGTCGGCTCAAAACCTTCTCCCGAAGTACAAAAATTAGCTGAAAAGAAAGGAGTTATAGTTACAGGTAGAGTCCCATCCATGGCAGAGTATTTACATCAAGCCTCAGTGTGTGTCATTCCCATGCGCAGTGGCTTTGGCATAAAAAATAAAGCTTTAGAAGCCATGGCAGCCGGAATCCCCGTGGTAGGTAGCGATAGGGGTTTAGAAGGTTTAGATGTTGAATCTCCCTTATGTGCCTTAAGGGCTAATACTATCGAGGAGTATTGTCATCAAATTAGTCATTTATTTGATCATCCTGATTTATGTCAAGAAATAGCTCACAATGCCCGTTTAATGATAGAAAATAATTTTACATGGCAAAAAGCAGGGAAAAAATATGAACAGGTGATTATTAGCTAAAAGTTTCTGCGTTGCTGAATTTAGATATGATTTTTGGTTTAGCTGGGGAATGGTAATAATATTTAAAATATTGAATATTTATAATTTAATATTATTTCATACCATAATTAAGCAACGCCGATTATTTAACAACTAATGAGACAGAAGAACGAGCTACCATTGATTTGAGCTTAACTTTTATTGAGTATCGTCATAAATGATCCAAAATGGGTTTTATAAAGGTTATGTTGCTGATAATCCTGATTCTGCTATAAAATTAATTATTTCAGAGTGCGATCGCATCTAGTTCCAACCTAAAAAATAATTTGACCCAAGCCTATAACTATCTCAAAACCAAAACTAACCCTCCCCAAATAGCAAGTATTAGTTAGTGTTTTGGCGAAGTATGGACACTGAACACCAATTTATTATTTCTTAATAATAATTGCAAAGAACATAAATGTTATATAAATAAAGATAGGTTCAATTTTATTCTCAAAATTATCATGTATAGAATTACCCTAGCATGGCAAGAAAATAATCGGATTTGGTCTTTTGGGTGGTTGACGGTTTTTGGTTAGATTTTGGGCAAAAAATCTATTTTTTTGTGTATCGTAAAAAATCTCTAAATGTATCAGGGAAACGGTTCTAAGAATTTGTGTATCTGAATGCTGTAAAACTATATCGCATTCTTGATCATTTCCTCGTCCAA
>PXEJ01000409.1 GCA_003566215.1 Cyanobacteria bacterium T3Sed10_376R1m
CCTCGTAAATGCAACATATGTATTATTTTTTTCCTGCAATAATTCAACACCTCCTTTTTTTATTGCTCTATAATCAGGAAATGTTCCATCGTCTAAACCTATAATAAAAACAATATCATATTCTTGACCTTTCATTGTGTGAACAGTACTCAAAGAAATTCCTTTTGGTTGAACATTTGGATGAGTTTGTCCTAATGCCATAGCATTTTTAAATTGTTGTAAAGACTTTGTTTCTACTTTTTTTGCATAATTCCTCCAATGCTTAAGTAAATCTTCTATATCATCAATAATAAGTTTCCTGTCATTATCATCTGTAATGAATTCTGTTGTTTTTAAGAAATTAATGTAATCATTGAACATTTTCCTGAAATTTGAACCATCTTCTTTTAGATTTAATACCAACTGAATCATTGATTTAAAAAGTTCATCTTTAACAACCATAAGTAATTTGGACAAATTTTTCTCGCATTTGACCTTTAATCTATCTTCTATTCTGCTCCAATGAAGTATATTTTCCGGATTAATTTTGACTCTAAAACACAAATCAAAGATTACCATAAGGTTACTCTCAAACTTTATTGCACCTGGTGTAATCTTAAAGTAGAATGGAATTTCCTCTTCGCTTAGTTTTTTTTCGACATTAGAAAACACAAATCTATTACGAGCTAGAATAGCAATCTTCTCATAGGTTATATCACCTTCAATATCATCATGAATTTGTAATTTAATTAACTCGTTAATTTTTTTTATGACCCATCCAGCCTCTTCTTCCTCGTTTAATGCCTCATATTTTTCAAATATTCCTGGTATAACCAAATTTACAATATCATTTGATCCTGGAATAATTTTTTCAGCTGCCTCCACAACCTGTTTTGATGAACGATAATTTTCAGATAGTTTAATTGTTATTGGAGAAAAATCATCAACAAAATATTTAATCATAAAATCAGATGAAGAGCCATTAAAACCGAATATTGATTGATTAGGATCTCCAACCATCATAATATTCTTAAATTGCCCATTTGCAATTGCTTTTATTAACTGATATTGTGCATTATTTAAATCCTGAGCTTCATCAATACAAATAAACTCATAAGTTCTTCTATATAAATCTGCAATAGACTGATTATTAGCAAACAACCTATAGGTAAGCATAATTAGATCGTCAAAATCTATTGCATTTTGCGCTGATAAAATATCTTGATATGTATTATAAAGCAATACTGTGTCTTCATTAGATTTTTCGAGTAATTGTTCAATGCTAAATAACTCCCTCTTAACCTTGGAGATAAATTCTAGTGTTTTATACCTAAAATCTCTTTGTGTTTTTTCATTCGCATTTTTATATTTAATATAATAAGATGGAGTTGCTTTTATTGCTTGCTCAATAAGTTCCATCCTATCAGAATCATCCTCAAATATATGTGGCATATCATTTAATCCAAGTAAATTATATCTGAGCTCTAATACTTGCTGGCAAAAACTATGAAATGTACCAATGAAAACTTGATGTTTAACTCTTTCATCATCACCTAATCGTTCTCTCATTTCGTCACCTGCTTTGTTTGTGAATGTAATAGCAAGTATTTTTCTCTTAGTATTATCTAATAACTTTTTTATTCTTTCAGTTAGCACTCTTGTTTTGCCGCTACCAGCACTAGCTATAACGAGAAGTGCCCCATCCATATAATCAACAGCTTGCCTTTGTTTTTCAGATAATCTTATCATTGCAACTATTTTTTTGATTTAATTTTCTCGAAAAGTTCTTTAATCTTTGGCGGTAAATCTTTTTTGCTTTTAACAATTTCTTCTGCAACAGCAGGACCATAATGTGCCTTGCTATCTGTAAGTATTTCATAAATTTTTGCCTCGTCATACTGCCTGATTTCTCTTTCTTTCGCTTCCTTATGATGAAAATTAGAATATTCAGTAGCATTAACAATTGCATTTATTATTTCATCTTTAAACCCATCTTTCAATAATTGTTTTTCAAAATCATTCCCATCTTCAATAAATATAATGCAATCTTCAATTATTCTTGATGTGCCACTTTCTCTAAATTGTTTTTCAACATTTTCTTTTACATTTTTCTCTGGTGTATTTTCAGCATCACTATATATAAACCAAGGTATTTTTAATGAATCTGCAACTCGAATAAAGGGCATATAATTTCCAAAACCACCAACACCAATAAAATCAATGCCTACCTCAAATGGTTTACATCTAAAATATTTTTCAGCAAATATCGGAAGAGCTTGTTCTTCAGTTTCTCCTTCAATAAATACTAAAATCTTTGAAAAAAATAGCTCTCCTCTAGTGTTAACAACTTGCCTTGATATTTTTCTTAAATCTTCAGCACTAAAATCAGATACGGTTATTCTGCCACAATTAATACTTTCTTCTTCTTTATAAAAATTTCTTATTTCTTTCAACTTTGCTGATGCTGTAATAAAATTTGAATGTGTCGAAATAATTTTCTGTCCCGGAATATCAGAAATTTGTTTATACAATTTCTTTTGAGCATTAGGATGAAGATGTGCTTCAGGTTCTTCAATCGCAATAATTGGGAAAAATGCTTCATCGCTATCTTTCGCCAAATTTTCGAAAAATGACACAAAAGATTTTAATGTGAGCAAGGATGACCAGCTTCGCGTTCCCATTCCATGGTATTCCATTGAAAAGTCGGAATATTGAATTGAAACACCCTTGTTCAAATCTCTTACTTTTTTCGGAAAAGGAGAAATATCAACTCCATGAGTTGATTGATCCATTGCTGTGTCAAGTCCTTTCAAGTTAGATGATATATTTGTAAGGACCTCACTACTTGTGACAGCTTGTTCATTTAACTCCTTTATTTTCTTTTCAATAGATGTAATATCTTCTTTTGAATATCTAATATTTGAAAGCATTTTTCCTAAATACGATGTTCTCAATTTCATATCTTCAACGATATCTCTCTGAGCATCAACATAAAAAAATGGAATTTCGTCAAAATGAAAACTCTTCTCCTTGCCATTTTTTGATTTATACCAGTAATTCTCTCCTGATTTAAACTCAGTCCATTCAGGTAAAATATATTGCTTTGCAACAAAATTACTTTTTAAAGGATCAATTTTAATTATAGTTCTTATCGGAGTCATTTGCTTTCCCAATTTGTCAACAATAATTTTTTCCTCTGTAAATAAAGTTTCCCATTTTTCATTAAATATTTCATCAACAGTCCCGTCTTCTTTAACAGGAACAATCTTAACATCTATAATTATTTGATCTCCCCTCTTTAAGCCTTTTATAAAAAAATCATCATTTGAAATGAATTGCCTATTTCCAAAAACAATCTGTAATGCTTTTAATAATGACGTTTTACCAGAATTATTCATGCCCGTTACAACAGTAGTGTTGCTTAATTCAATTTCGAGGTTTTCAATTCCTCTAAATCCGAAAATTCTTACTTTTTCTAATAATATCCCCATTACTTCATATTTTAAAATAAACGGCTTTATCAATTTGTTTCAATAAATAGGAAATAAAACTTAATAGATCCAAACAATCTTCTTTTGATATAGGCCACGTTATAGCGGGTTCATGCGCAGTTGGATTCCTTAATGCTTCCATTAAGCCTGCTGAAAGGAATTTTATACCTTCTTGAACATTTCTTTCTGTTTCTGTTTGTCCTGAATTTAGTTTTAATGTTCCATTTAAGGATAATACATCCATCATAAGTTTAAAACCATCCTTTTCAGATTGAGATTTTCCCTGAACTATTCTGTTATATGCTTTTGCTGCTTCGAAAACAGCATGAAAATAATTTTTCTCGCGAAAAAGCTTTTTGCAATGAACATGAATTTGTTCATGATAATTTCTTTGCATAAATTCATATAGATTATCATCAATCTTTTCACTTTCTAAACAAACATA
>PXEJ01000157.1 GCA_003566215.1 Cyanobacteria bacterium T3Sed10_376R1m
GCATTTTCTCTATCATTTTTCTTTCTGTGAATTTAATCTGTTTCATAGACCACTTGGGTTAGTTGATATTTAGACATATCTATTCTACCTCAAGTGGTCGGTTTTATTTTAGAATCTGGGATACGCCTTTTTGCCTTGACTAAAAACTATTTTTAAACTATATTTAGAATAGTTATAAATTTAAAGATTGTAATTATAAATTATGCTTACACAAATTTCATTTACGGCAGATAAACAACTAAAAGAAAAAGCCAGCAAAAAAGCCAAAGAAAAGGGCATTACGTTAAAATCTATATTGGTTTTTTCAATGGAAGCTTTTAGTGAAGGTAAAATAGATGTAGGTTTGTTACCCGGCAATAATGAGATTGAAGAATTACATTTTGATTCTCCAAGTATAAATAAAAAAGCGGAAAAATTAACCAGCTTATTAAAATAATTTCATGTTAATTTTAACAAAATATATTGCAAAGCATGAATTTAAACCTTTGCAAAAGCATTTTACGATTGAAGATATTATTGAAGGCGGACGAAAAGTCGTAAAAGGCCTTGGACAAAAAATCAAACCTCACGGCAAATCTGTTAAATTTCGCTTTTTTAAAATAAGGATAGGAAGTGCTGTAAAAGGAAGAATGATTGTTTTTCTCGTTTCAGAAAATAAAAAAGTGGTTCCTCTGCTAATTCGTCTCAAAAAAGACAAAAAATTGGGAATGAACATGTCAGCAGATAATCCCAATGTCATTGCTCAAATAGATAAAAATCTTGGGCATGTTTTAGATGATATAGCAAAAGGCAAAGCTGAAGAATTTGAATTATAGTTTGTTCCCAAAAAAGTTCCAACATCCTCCATCATGCAGCTCCAGCAAAAATGGCTTTTGCAAGCTGTTTTTCTGAAAATAAGTAAAATCAAAAAATCACGCCAAAACCCTCCTCGATGTATTGGACTTATACACATATTTATATATTGGGAGATGGGACAATATTTAATTTTCTTAAAAAAGAGATTATTTATAATGGTATTAATAAAATTGATAAATCTTATTATTTAGAGATTATTTGTACTATGGGGTTGTCTTATCGTTTCAATGTAGCAAAAAAATTTGGATATAATGATACAGGTATAATGCAATTGAGATTAAACGGATGGGGAAGAGACTACTGTACTAAAAAAGAAAATATTGTTGATTATAACAAAATAAAAGACGATATATATAAATACTGGTTTAAAATAATTTATAAACACAAGAGTGAATATATCAACTTAGTTACGCTTTGCGATAGTATTGAAAGACCACTAGAGGTAGGTAAAATCCACGATATTAACAATGTTTTGCCCATAAAACTAGTTACCTAAGAAAATATGAGAAATAAAAAAGAGTATATTATTATTACCGGAGCATCATCTGGGATTGGGAGATCTACTGCCTTAAAAGCTGCAGAAGAAGGATTTAATTTGATTTTGTCTGGGAGAAATGTTGCAAAGTTAAATGTAACCACCAAAAATTGTAAAGATTTAGGTGTTGAAGCCTTATCTGTTTGTGGAGATATAACAGAAAAGTCAAATCAGGAAAAAATCATAAATCTTGCAAAAAAAAATAAGAATATTGTAGGCGTTGTTAATGCGGCTGGCGTTGGAAGATTTGCTGCCCCTGATAAGTTGACTGATGATATGATGGATGAAATGTTCAATATAAATATAAAAGCAATGTTTATTATGAATAGAGAATTAATCAGAATTAAGGACAAGAAAAACTTTCTAAATATAATAAATATTAGTTCAGATTGTGACCAAGTTGCTTTTCCGGATGCGACAGGGTATTGCGCTACAAAAGGAGGTGTTCTAATGATGTCTAAAGCATTGGGATTAGCTGTCAGGAAACAAAATGTGAGAGTTGCATGTATATCACCTGGCAGAGTTGACACATATTTTAACAATAAGAGACCGGGGATGAGAGTAGGGGCATTAATGCCAGAGGAAGTTGCCGAAGTTATTATGTTCGCTATTAATGCACACAAGAATATTGAAATCCAGGAGATACGAATTGACAGTATGTCTAGAACTTGGTAACCGGTCTCTATATGAATTCTGTAATTTTTGATCTGGATGGAACATTAGTAGATTCGCAATTTTTACAGTTTTCGGCTTACAGAAAAGCTTTCAGTGAGGTAGGGGGGACATTAGAATGGGAAGACTGGAAATATTACTGGGTTAAGCAATCAATAAGCGCTTATGAATGGGCATCTATTAAAAATTTGACATGTGATGTTGAGGTAATAAGAAATCGGAAAAAAGAAATATATGAAAACCTCATCATAAGTGAATTAAAGGCTAAGCCCGGAGCAATTTCAATTGTCAATGAGCTAAAGGCAAATGGATTTAAATTGGGGATAGCATCTTCTTCGAGGATAGAGTCAATTAAGCTTATTGCAGAAAAATTATTCGGGAATACTTTTGATGTTTTACAATCCGATACTGAACTCAAAAAAAGAAAGCCTCATGCGGAGATTTTTTATCTAACTATGAAAAAAATGAAAACATCTGCAGATGAAACTGTGGTAATTGAGGACTCGATAAGCGGTTATAATGCAGCAATTAGTTCGGGCGCAACATGTGTTATTTGTCCTGATAGTAGTATTGACTGTAATTATAAGTTCCCGAAAGCTAAAAAAGTTGTATCCTCATTAGAAGAATTAAACTCACGGATTATTTTAAGGCTACTTAGTAAATAATTCTTTCAAACCCCTCGTGTTTATTAAATTTTCAACTGGTAAAAACAAATTTTTTGGTAGTTTAAAATAACTAAACCATTTCCATTCTAAGCATTTTTTAGGTTCTTTGTTTTGAATTTCCCCCTCCAGAATGTGTGCTGCTATAAAAACAGTGATGTAGTGCTTGTTCTCTTTTTTAAAGTAATCATTTGTTACAAAGAAGGGAACCTGTTCACAATTGATTAATACGTCTAATTCTTCTTTTGCTTCACGAACAGCACAATTCAAAAAAGATTCTCCCCATTCTAGGTGTCCGCCTGGTAGCCCCCACGTACCAGAACCGTGAGATCCATTTCTCAATCCCAAGAGAATCCTGTCTTTGTCAATCAAAATAATAGAAACTCCTACTCTTGGTCTTTTTTTTATTTTCATGAAAAAAGCGTAGCATATTAAGGATAGAAAATGAAAAAAATATCAAAATTAAAAATAAGTATTAATGGATTAGTTTTTCATCACCAAAAAACTTCTAACATCCTCCATCATACAGCTCCAAAGCACACGCCCATTACCCCTTTTATAAAAACTTTGTTATAATTCGGGTATGAACATATTTGAAAAAATCTTTAAAAGTTTCAATTCCGAAAAAATCAAATATCTTGTTGTTGGGGGAGTGGCTGTAAATCTACACGGCTATATAAGATTTACCGGAGACTTGGATATCCTACTTCTTCTTAAAGAAAAAAATTTGGAAAAAGTGGACAAAGTTATGCGTAAATTAGGATACTCGGAAAGATTACCGATCTCCATTTTATCTTTAAAAGATAAGAAACAAGTCAAAGAATGGCTGGAAAAGAAAAATATGCAAGCATTCTCATTTATGCCCCCCAAAAACAATCCCCTGCAAATAGATATAATAATTGAAGAATCGCTAGCATTTGAAAAAATCGTCGAAAATAAAGTCATCAAGAAAATAGAAAATGTCTCAATTCCCGTGGTCTCCATAGACCAGCTGATAAAAATGAAACGAAAAGCGGATAGACAACAGGACATAACCGACCTTGAAGCCCTAATTCAAATCAAAAATCTATGAAAAAGAAAACAAAACAAAAAAAGGCAATATTTGATATAGAAACCCTCAAACAGTGGAAGAAAGTTAGCACAAAAGGGAAA
>PXEJ01000117.1 GCA_003566215.1 Cyanobacteria bacterium T3Sed10_376R1m
AGGACATGAAGTATTTATGGAAACCTGCAGGTAAAAATCTTTATGAAATTTGCGATCGCGCAGCGCCACTTAGTGATCGCAAAACAGGTCAGGTCAAATGGACAGCGACACGGGTGGATATTGTCTTTGGTTCTAATTCGATTCTTCGTTCCTACGCCGAAGTTTATGCACAGGATGACAACAAAGAGAAGTTTGTGCAAGATTTTGTGGCAGCGTGGACTAAGGTTATGAATGCTGATCGCTTTGATCTAGCCTAATCAATGTATCAAATTAAAATAATGTCTGTAATATTTCAGGGTTAAATTGTTCTTTGTTATAGCTTCACTAAATCAGCCTCAACTTTCAATTGAGGCTGTATAATTACTAAGATTTATATTAGCTACCTTACAAGCAATTTAAAATGGTTATAATTTCACAAAATATAATAAATAGTAGTTTGGCTAATGCTTTACAGCAATCCGTCATTATTTATAATGATAAATTTAATTCTGATTCTTGTATTTCAAAAGAAAATTTTTTACATAAAATTGAATACAATTTTTTTTTAAATAGCAATAAAAATGAAGTAATTTATAAAACTCCTTTATGTTTACAATTAGCTCAAATCTACAAAGCAAATTCTTTGGAAATAGCGAAAAAAATTTGTGCAATTTTCAATAGTTTAATTGACGATAATTATTTTTATTCTTACATAAATAAAAGTAATTTACCTAAATATTGGTCAAATGAGCAGACATTTTTAAAAGATTCCATTGCTAAAGTTTCGGGGGAAGTATGGCTAGAGTTTTATCTGAGTAAAGGTACATTATCCAAGTATTTAGATTATTTATGTTTTACTCCTTTTCCTGCACTAAAAAATACTCAAAAAAAAGCGATAATAGATTTTAATTTTATTTATGTTCACGGTCGTTTTTGTTCTATTTTACGTTCTGCCCACGAACAAGGCATGATTAAGCTAGATAATTTAGATTTTGTTTTAAATCAATGGAATATTATTGAGCCTGAAGAGATAGACTATAGCCTTTTAATTTATGATAAATATCAAGATTTACCTTTAATAAGATGTTTAATTTATTGTTCAGAAATTATTTTGAATAATCAGCAAAAAGTAAACTATTTTAGTCTGTTGAAAAAGTTAAATAAAGAGTTAACTACATGGGAAAAAAACTGCCGTATTTGGGGAGAAATAAAACAGCGTCATCTTTCCTTTAGTCAGGCTAGATTAGGGCTAAGTGCGATCGCCCTTAGCTATTATCAAAATCTTTGTCACCTAGTTTTTAATCAATGCTTACCCACACAATTATAGTTTAATTAGTTGAACGAACATTAATATTGATAGAATTATTGTTTTTTCTGATAAAACCTTGCCAATTACCCGAATTAAAAGAACGCAAATCAGTTTCATTATCAGTCACTTGTTTTAAGGCTTCTTTGATGATAGGGGTCATATTTCCCTTAAGTAAACGATCAAAAGTGGCAACCACCACTTCTACATCCGTAGAAGCAGGAAAAGAAAGATCAACTTCCTGAACCTTACCACTATTGTTATTAATCTTATAGCTTATGTCAGTACCACTATTGAACACATTTTGATAATTCCATCTAGTGGCATTATCCGCCGGAAGAGATTCCTTCGCATTCGGTTGTCCAAATCTGCCGATCAATTCATTTACAACGCTTCCCGTGGTTATTACTGGGAGAGGATTCGTATTTGATGGGGGTGGAGAATCTGAAGGAGGTTGTGTTATCTCAATTTCAATAGGTTGATCTTGTGATGTAGAAGAATCATTATTTTCAGTCTCTTCTATTTGACTATCAAGATTTACCTCAGACTCACCTTCTTCGTCCGCAGGGGGATTATTATTTGGAATAATTATTTCTGGTATTATGTTACGGGGTATTCTGCGAGGTTGAATGTTGTCAGGTTCAGGGGTAGGATTTTCTTCTGGTTGAGTTACTACCTGTGACTCTGAATCTAATAAGCGATTAGCAATAACATTGTAGCCAATGGCAAAAGATGCGATCGCAATTAACGATAACCAAAAAAGAGGGAAAAAAGAGCCCCACCAACTATTTTTATCCTGATCTATCTCCCCTTGAGAAGGTGAAGAATTAAGAGCAACTGTCTGATTATTCCCCAAGGAATTAAAAGAATCATGGCGATAAACTTCGCTCACTTTACCATAATTAATATTTCTTCCCCCTACGGCAATGGTTTTATCATTACTAATAGTTGCCCGACTATGGGGAATAGACACCTTAGTAGAATTATGACCAAATGCGATCGTGTTTTGACCATTATCAATAGAAGGTTGCAAAGCTCTTAACATCTCTTGAGCATCAGCAAAACGTTCTCTAGGAGTAAATCGAATAGCCTTATCAATTACTCCAGCTAAATTAGAATGTAAATCAGGTAATTCATCCCGCCACAAAATTTCCCCCGTACGTTTATCAGTCTTAAGATTTTGAGGAGATTTACCCGTCAACAAAAAGATCGCAGTTAAACCCAAACTGTATAAGTCACTAGAAAAAATAGGGCGGCCCGCAGCCTGTTCTGATGCCATATATCCCGGAGTACCAATAGCAATAGAATAAGCGGAATGTCCCCCAGAATAAACAAAAGTAGTCAAAGCCTCCTTCACTGCTCCAAAATCAATCAATACAGGTAAATTATCCTTAGCTCGAAAAATAATATTGTCGGGTTTAATGTCTCGATGGACAATATTTTGTTGATGAATGTAATCTAAAACAGGTAAAAGCTTTAGTAAAATATCTTCCACTTCATCAGGAGTTAAATTTCCCTCCTTTAACACCTTATTGCTTAAAGTAACTCCCTCAACCCATTCTTGAACTAAATAAAAATTTTTATCCTCGCAAAAATAAGCATAGAGACTAGGTATTTGAATTTGTTCCTCTCCCAAATGCTCTAAAATACGAGCCTCTTGTTCAAAACGCTCATACATCCATTGGGGAATGTTCGACTCGTTGATAATTGGTTTGAGTTGTTTGATAACACACTTTCTACCTGACGGTAGATGAGTATCAATAGCCAAGAATGTTTCGCCAAATCCTCCCCTGCCAAGAGTTTCAGTAATCTGGTAACGATTATTTAACAATAGAGTTGTATTCATCCCCATATAGGAAATATTGCTTTAAACATAATTTTCCCATCTATCATAACTATTATTTTTAAAACTGGACTTAAGTAACCTCAGTTCGATATGAGAATATTGGATTTGAGCTATCAGGTAACAGGTTTAGGGTTTAATTTTTCCTATATTGATTATTCAATCAAAGAATTAAAAATAAGAAAATAAATAAAAAGATATTTTTTATAAATTCTTTAACCTAATGCTTCTAGGAACCTAAGGTGCTAAGTCTTCTAGCACCAGACACCGAACTTATTTAATCTCAGAAAATAAATATAGTGCTACACCCTATTTCCTAAATTATTTTCACTAAACTATGAACAAATGTAAAGAAGTAATAATCAAAAATTAACATGATGTAATGTAAAAAAGCACATTGAGAGTGTATAACTATATTCGGGTGGTAAAAACCCATAGTTCAAATAAAAGAACTTATACAAAAATTAAGTTTCTTTACAAACGCTTAACGAAAACTTGGTTTTAAGCTCATAATGTAAGAAACTAATTTGCAGGGGATAAATCCCAGATTTAACTAAAAAAGTTGAATCAAATTTAATAAAACACTAACAAAACTAATTCAATTTAGGAGATTAACTTACAATGTACGACGCATTCACAAAGGTTGTTTCTCAAGCTGACGCTCGTGGAGAGTTCTTATCTTCCTCTCAGCTAGATGCTTTAAGCCAAATGGTCGCTGAA
>PXEJ01000005.1 GCA_003566215.1 Cyanobacteria bacterium T3Sed10_376R1m
CTGTACCCAGATGGGCGGTAACGATGTCAAATCTTAGTAGTTGGGTGACGGTTAAACCGCCTAAAATTCCCTGAAAAATAATTAGGCTTAGGGCAAGGGTTGATGCCCAGGGTAGCCAACCGGGTAACTTTGCTTTTTTCCACCATGATAGTATTGTAAGTGCGATCGCACTTAGCCCAATTAAGGACGCATCAAGACGGTGAAACCATTCGAGGAAAACTTGTAAATTCATTTGCTTTGTGGGTACCACTTGACCATAACACAAAGGCCAATCTGGACAGGCTAATCCAGCATTCATTACCCTTGTCGCTGCACCAATTGCCATTAAAAGGATGGTGGCGATCGCCATTTTCCACACCAACCATAGAACCCACTTTATGGGCTTAGCAGTGTGGGTAGATTGGGAAATATTGTTATATAAAAGAGATTGCGTCATAGCTAAACAAGGCAATTGAAATTGTACTCATTGATCCTAGCTTAAGATCAATCCCTTGAAATTTCACCGATTTTTATATTTTTCCCTGATTGTCTTTACAAAACTTAATATTTTGCCGTCAGAAAAACAATCACAAAGTTAAGCCGTTAGGAGAATTGACAATTGACAGTTATGAGGTTTTATTCTCTGGGTGTATTATCTGTAATTTTGTATATTTTTTAATACTTGTAGTATTTGATTTATTCCGTAAACCCTACTTACCCATTTCCTAATCTTGAACCTTGATTTCTTGGCTCTGAATTCATAACTTCCGTTAGTCTTTCAATTGCTTTGGTAAGATTTTCTTGGGCAATAATTTCGGGGTTTCCTTCTTCCTCTTTTATCGCTTCTATTTCTGCTTGGGCTATCTGTTGCTTACGGGCAGCACGACGTTGAATAGATTCAAAAAAGCGAATTATAAAAAAGATACAAAGGGCAATAACTAGAAAATTAATTACAGAGGACAAAAATAGACCGTATTTTACTGCCCCCCAAGTTAAATCAGCTAATCTTTCTACCCCCGCAGCTTGAATGGCTGGATTTAAAATTAAAGGGGTGATAACATCTTCTACTAAGGAGTTAATAATCTGTCCAAAAGCACCGCCGATAACAACAGCAACGGCTAAATCTACTACATTTCCTCGCTCAATAAACTTACGAAAATCGGCAACGAAATTACTGATAGTATTATTACTTCTATTGGTGGTCATGGTATTTTCTCTTGATTTTGTTATATTTTGAATGAATTAGTAAGGATAATCATAGCAGACTATTTTTGAAATAAATCACAAAAAAATAATATGAATTGGTGGCGTAAACTAAAAAAAAATCCCCTAGCAAAAACAGGGGCGATCATTTTAATTTTTTTCTATATCATGGTAATCGGGGCGGATTTTGTTGCACCCTATAATCCCTATGTCCCTCAAGAAGATGGTTCTTTGTTGCCTCCTACCCAAATTTATTTACGTAATCAAGAAAAAGAATTTATTGGGTTACACGTTTATCCTACTACCCAAGGAGCTACGGATTTAGAGACGGGCGATCGCATTATAACCATGGATTATGATAAGCCATCACCCCTAAGATTGTTTGTAAAAGGGACACCCTATCAATTTTTGCAAATAAAATTACCTTTCCCCCCAACCTTTGAAGAAAAAGAATTTTTCTCTGGTTTTACCATGGAACGTCATTTATTTGGCACTGTAGGGGAAGGGAAAATAAATCTTGTGGGTACAGATGAACAGGGTAGAGATCAATTTAGCCGCCTTTTATTTGGCGGAAGAATTAGTCTATTTATTGGCTTAATTGGTATTACAATTTCTTTTCCTTTAGGAATGTTAATCGGTGGAATTGCTGGTTATTTTGGAGGAATAGTAGATACAATTTTGATGCGTTTGGTAGAAGTGTTAATGACCATTCCGGGGATATATTTATTAGTCGCTCTAGCGGCAATTTTACCCCCTAGTTTAAGTAGTGGACAAAGATTTTTATTGATTGTTTTAATTACTTCTTTCATTGGTTGGTCTGGGTTAGCAAGGGTTATTAGAGGGCAGGTTCTAGCCATAAAAGAACAAGAATTTATACAATCAGCAAGGGCGATCGGGGCAAAACCATTTTATATTATAATTAAGCATATACTACCCCAAACATCTACTTATATCGTCATTTCCGCAACCCTATCCATTCCTAGCTTCATCGTCGCCGAATCAGTATTAAGTTTAATTGGTTTAGGCATTCAACAACCTGATCCTAGTTGGGGAAATTTACTTTCTATCGCTTCTAATGCTTCGGTAATTGTATTACAACCATGGTTGATTATTCCCCCGGCAATTTTAATTATTATGACTGTTTTATCTTTTAATTTATTAGGAGACGGTTTAAGGGATGCTCTTGATCCTAGAAGCCTAAAAAATTAATAATTTAGCCCAGATTTTTTACATTTTGGTAAAAATAAAATAAATTTAAAAAAATAAGCGATAATAAACAATTAAGTACTTAATTACTAACTTAAACCTATGAATAGTTGCGTTTTAATGGCAAAAATAGTTCGTAGTCCTGAACTGCGATACACCCAAGATAATCAATTAGCCGTTGCCCAAATGATGGTGGAATTTGAGAATATTTCCCCAAACAATCCTCCCTCTACCCTAAAAGTTGTTGCATGGGGCAATCTCGCCACAGAAATAGAACAAAAATATAGCGAAGGTAATCAAGTAATCTTGACAGGGCGTTTAAAAATGGACTTAGTCGAAAGACAAGGATATAAGGAAAAAATTGCAGAGTTGACCATTTCCCATATTTATCCCATCAGCAATGATAATCCCAATCCTCCTAATAATGTAGTTAATCTTACAAACTACAACAATAATGATGATGAATCAGAAAGATTAGAAGCTAATGACAGTATCGAAGATAACTATAGTTCCGACGGTAATAATTTAGATAATATACCCTTCTAAAAAAAATCCTTGTCAACCTAAAAAAAGGGAATATATCCTACTCCCTTGCTAATTCGTTCTAATGAAGGTAGTTACTGATGACTTATTCTATATTGCTGATTGTGCCTTAATCAATATTTTGTAAGCAAAATCATACTTATTTAGACGATAAATTCAGTACAATTGAACTTAGTATATTATCTCATAAAGTATAAAGAATCGTGAAAATTATTTGTTCTCAAAGTGACTTAAAAAACAATTTATCATTGGTTAGTAGGGCTGTGCCAGCTCGTCCTACCCATCCTATTTTAGCCAATGTTTTGTTGGTGGCGGATAGGGATAAAAATCTAGTCACCCTCACTGGTTTTGATTTAAGTTTAGGAATGCGCACCAGTTTTGCCGCCGAGGTAGAGGAAGGAGGTACAATAACCATCCCCGCAAAATTATTTAATGATATTATTTCCCGTCTGCCGGAAGGGGATATTAACCTTAGTTTTGACCCTGATGAACTTGATGATAATCCCCTAGTTGCGATCGAGTCAATGTATGGTAAATTTCAGCTTAGGGGAGTTAGTGGAGATGAGTTTCCCGAATTACCTAATGTAGAGAAAGATGAAGCCCTGATGTTACCCGTTAACTCATTAATTGAAGGGTTAAAAGGTTCACTGTTTTCCGCTAGTGGTGATGAAACCAAGCAGGTTTTAACGGGGGTACATTTGACTCGTAATTTAGATACCCTTGAATTTGCCGCCACTGATGGTCATCGTTTGGCAGTGGTTAAAACCACGGAAAAAGAAGAAGTTAGCGAGGAAGGAGAAGAAGAATCTCTTGAGAATGAAGGAATTTCCGTTAGTGATGAACAAAATTTCACCATGACTATCCCCGCACGTGCCCTTAGAGAGTTAGAAAAAATCTTGGCTATGGCAAAG
>PXEJ01000270.1 GCA_003566215.1 Cyanobacteria bacterium T3Sed10_376R1m
AATATTAGAGTAATTAATTTTGGTACGATTTTAATGACTGATAATATCAATCTCAAGGACTTGTCTCTTTCTCTTAATCATGATTTATTGGCCCAAAAATTAACTAATGATTCCAATATACTTGTTATTCAGGATTTAGATGGGGTTTGCATGAAGTTAGTTAAGAATCCTTTAGATAGGATCATTGATTGGGAATATGTCATGGCTACGAAAAAATTAGCAGGTCATTTTTTTGTATTAACTAATGGGGAGTACATCGGCAATATTGGTGTAAATAAAATTATTGAAAAAGCCTCCCCTAATTCTCAACAAGTTAAAGAGAAAGGATATTATTTACCCGGTTTAGCTGGAGGGGGTGTGCAATGGCAAGATTGTTTTGCTAATGTTTCTCATCCGGGAGTAACAGAAAAAGAATTAAATTTTTTGGCAAGTGTACCGAAGATTGTGCGTGAGAGATTATTGAGTTTTTGTGATCAATTTTGTCCTTTTTTTACCTCGGAAGAAAGTAATAATATTATTAATGGGGTTATTTTGGACAATTTTGCTTCGCCTACGGTTAATTTAAATGCCTTTTATGAAAAATTATTACCTCATAATTCTCTCTATATTCAGCTACAAAAAGAAGTAGAAATATTAATGAATGATTTGCTAAATTTGGCAAGTCAACAGGGTTTAAATGATTCATTTTTTGTTCATTATGCACCTAATTTAGGTAGGGATGATAATGGCTTGGAAATATTGCGCCGGGCTACGGATAATGATTCTGGTACTACGGATTTTCAGTTTATGTTAACGGGGGCAATTAAAGAAGCTGGAGTGCTATTTATTCTTAATTATTATTATTATCTAACTACGGGAGAGTATCCTTTAGGAAAAGATTTTAATGTGAGAAAAGCACCTCGTACACAAGAGAAGTTATTAGATTTAGTGATTAATCATTTTGCTCCTGAAAAGATGCCTTTGATAATTGGTGTTGGTGATACTGTTAATAGTCAAGTTGAGGAACAAAATGGTTCAAAAATAGTCAGAAGGGGAGGAAGCGATCGCAATTTCTTACAATTAATTCAAAATATTAGTAATATCTTTAACATTGATAGCGCCGTGGTTTATATTGATAGTTCTCAAGGAGAAATTAAAAATAGGAAGGCTTTAAAACTAGATAAAATTGGTGATAAAAGTATAGTAATAGAAGGACCTGGGGATAGTCAAGATTTGGATGATCCTCTAACTTTAAATATTGTTTTTCCCCAAGGCTATCAACAGTATTGTCGCTTTTTTATTGATGTTGCTAATCAACGGAATTAAATAATTAGGTTGCCCTCAAAATAGTAAGGTATGGCATATCATGCCCTACTAAATAAGATTGTTTATACTTTTTCTGCTCAATTTTTCATAAATATTTATATTAAAATAATGAATAAAAAGAATTTTTATTTCCGTCGTTTAGTATTAATTTCAACTCTAACTATATCCTTTAGTATAATATTTGAAACAACTTTTAAAAACGGCAAAGGAAGTCTTGCTTATGGTCAAACAAATCAACAAAGTTCCCTTAGACAAGGCACAAAAACTTTACTGAACAACAGAGAAATAAATCTTCCTTGGGTACAGTGGCAGGGAGGAAATATTGGTGTTAGTGATATTGCTTTGCAAAATATTTTAGGAGTAGAATTATTAAATACTAATCGGAGTAATGAACAACCTGTAAAATGGTTTAATTCCTATGAAACCTTACCTGCTAATTTTGTCAATCCTTACCGTTATTTAGATATAGCTAATTTAACAAAAAATACCAATATTTCTTTTGAGATTGAACAAGATATTTTAAAAATTAGTACCCCTGATAGCTTTATAAACAGAGTTTATGATATTAATCAACCAGATCAAAAAAGAGTAGTTATTGAATTAGAAAAACCTACCTTTTTTAGAGTAAGTCAAGCAAGAGATAAAGCTGTAATTGTTATCGAAGGCAATTTACGAGATGGTCTTTTACCAAAAAATGGAAATAGTAGTATTGATCCTTTCAATAATACCAATATTTTAGAGGATGAAGGAGACCAAATTAGGGGAATGGAAAATATTTTACCTCCAAAATCTTTATTTACCCTTGAAAAGCAAAATAATTACACTTTAGTACATATTGATATTCCTACGGGGCATAATGTTAATGTCAATTCATCTAATCCTAACCTCTTATTTGTAGAATTGAGACCCGATGCAATGAGTCCCAAAAATATTAGTTGGTCTGATGATATTAATTGGCAGGATAAATACGTTACTATTAATAATCCTTCTAGGGATACTTTTTTTGTTTCTTTATTGAGTGTAAATTTAGATAATACTCGGCTAGATTTGAGGCCGATTGTTTTTGACAATAGTACTGTTATTAATACTTCTCCATTAATTACCATAGCTCAAAATCAAGGGGCGATCGCAGCTATTAATGGTGGTTTTTTCAACCGTAATAATCAACTACCTTTAGGGGCAATTAAAAACCGTAACCAATGGCAAAGTACCCCCATCCTTAATCGAGGGGTAATAGCTTGGGATAATGCTCAAAACGTCAAGATAAGTCGAGCAAAATTTGAAGAAGTGATTACCAATAGTAAGGGCGATCGCATCATATCAAATTACATCAATAGTGGCTACATACAAAAAGGAGTCTCTCGATATACCCCTAGTTGGGGAACATCCTACAACACCCTTAGCGACAACGAAACCATCATCATTGTCGAAAATGGACGCATTCGAGACAAAATCAACATACCCAAAGCCGGAAGCCAACAAACCATAATTCCTCCTAACGGTTATTTAATTGTTTTGCGTAACTCCCCCGAACTAACCAGCAAATTTAGCCCCAATGAACTATTACAAATCAACACCACCACCACACCCCCAGACTTATCAAACTATCCCTATATGTTAGGAGCAGGTCCAGTACTATTATTAAATAGTCAAATAGCATTAGATGCCCAAGCAGAAGGATTTAGCGCAGCCTTTAACAATCAAAGAGCATCCCGTAGTGGTGTCGCCATCGATAATCAAGGTAAACTAATGTTTATTGCCGTACATCAAAGAATAAATGGACCAGGTCCTAGTTTACAAGAATTTGCCCAAATCCTACAACAACTAGGAGCAGTAGATGCCCTTAACCTTGATGGAGGTAGTTCTACTCAAATATACCTCGGAGGAACTTTAATCGATCGCTCTCCTGTTACCGCCGCTAGGGTACATAATGGTTTAGGACTATTTCTTCGCCCTAGAAACTAAACCCATGTAAAACAAAAAAGTCTTGTTCTGTTAATAATAAACTCCCTTAAGCCTTGACAGAACAAGGAAAACATCATACAATCAGACACAGTATCAGGAATTAATTCCATCAGGAAAATTAAGGAGGAAGTTTAACTTGGCTAGAAAAAGAAAACGCAAAAGTCGTCGCCGCCTTGAAGGAAGAAAAATTTTAGAATTAGTGCCTCATCACTACATCGAAAGCGGAGAAGATAAACCAGTTACAGCCGCTAGAAAACATATTCGGGCAAATGGCATTGTTCCTCCAGCGTTATTAGTAGTCAAAAGGAATGAACACACAACAGATCGTTATTTTTGGGCAGAAAAGGGGTTATTCGGAGCTCAGTACGTAGAAGAAAATCATTTCCTTTTTCCTAGTTTAAGAGTCATTAAACCCCAAGTAAAACCAGCATCCACCACCCCCTCCCTGTCGATGAGTAATTAGGGATGAGTATTTCTTTTTATAGAGAGAAACACACTGAATATTATCATCTTATTTTCATAAATTTATGAGCTTGTAAACTCAAACGCCATTGAGGATTTTGTTTGATAT
>PXEJ01000090.1 GCA_003566215.1 Cyanobacteria bacterium T3Sed10_376R1m
AAATAAATAGGTTTCGATACCTGCTTTTGCCAAAACTTCAGCCGCTGAAGATCCAGAAGGTCCGCCGCCTACTACTGCTACCCGAATTGTCACGGTTTCTTGCTCCTAAAATTTATATTTTTAATAAATTACTTTTTATTTATTATGAACTACATCAAAAAATAATGTAATTATTTCAATAATTTTTTTGAATCTTCAACCCTTTCGCTTTTAACGATAGGTTTTTAATTCATTTTTTCTTCCTCTTAAAAATTTACGGGAAAATGTCCCCTTCTCAACACCTTGTTGTCTATTTTGCAACAGTCCTTAACAAACAAAGTAACATTTCTTAATAAATGGATCCCCAAGAACATCATATTGTCGATAATTTAGGATTACGATGGGTGGTGAATTAATTCCTTTATTTAAACTTTTTATCCTTAACTTAGAACTAATTCAATTAACAAATAATAATATAAGAAATCTATGGGCAATATTTTATCGTCAATTCCTGAGAGTCCTGTTATTACCTTTACCATATTACTACTAATAATATTAACCGTACCGCCAATTTTTGAAAAAATCAAATTGCCCGGTTTAGTTGGCTTATTGGTTGCTGGGGTGGTATTTGGTAATGATGGCTTAGGGTTATTGGATGCTCAAAATGAATCAGTCAAATTACTAGCAGACATTGGTAAAATTTACCTAATGTTTGTGGCTGGTTTAGAAATAGATTTAGCTGATTTTCGTAAAAGTCGTAATCGTGCTTTAGGATTTGGAGTTTTTACTTTTATTTTTCCTCTCATATTGGGAACAAGCGTAGGTTTAATTTTTGATATGGGGTTAAATGCTTCAGTTTTAGTTGGCTCTTTATTGGCATCCCATACCCTTCTTGCTTATCCCATTGTCAATCGTTTAGGAGTAGTTTCCGATGAAGCGGTGGTGGTGACCATTGGAGCTACTATTGTGACTGATACGGCGGCTCTTTTGGTATTAGCCATTTGTATTTCTATCCACGGGGGAGATTTTTCGGCGGCGGGTTTGGTGGTGCAATTAGTTAGTTTAGGGATTTATTCTCTAATTGTCTTATATGGTTTTGATCGAGTCGGAAAGGAATATTTTAGGCGCACGGGAGATGATCAAGGTAATCAATTTTTGTTTGTTTTATTCGCTGTTTTCTTGGCTTCTGTGGGAGCTCAATTAATCAATATTGATATTATTGTGGGAGCTTTTTTGGCTGGTTTAGCGGTGAATGATGTGGTGGGAGATGGCCCTGTGAAGGAAAAAATTGAGTTTGTGGGTAGCACTTTATTTATCCCCTGCTTTTTTGTGTCGATGGGTTTACTGCTCAATGTTTCTAGCTTTGCGGAAACTTTAACTAATGATTTTGCTTTGACTTTAGCTGTGGTTGTTAGTTTATTTGTTGGTAAATTTTTAGCGGCGATCGCCTCTAAGGTTAGTTTTAACTATAATTGGGATCAATGTTTAACTATGTGGTCTTTATCATTACCACAGGTAGCGGCAACCTTGGCGGCAACCCTAGCAGGGGTAAGGGCTGGTTTGTTATCTGAGTCAGTATTCAATGCGGTGATTGTCTTGATGTTGGCGACTTCTTTGGCAGGACCAATTTTAACAAAAAAATTCGGTAGTAAATTAAGAACAGCCCAAATTGCGATCGCCCCTTCGACTAATTTAGATAGTTTAATTGAGCCTGTATCAGAAAAAATTAGTTATTTTGATGGCCATGAAAGATTAAATAATTTATTCAATATCGTAATTCCTATCCATAATCCCACCACGGAAAAATTTTTAGTAGAGATGGGGGCGATGTTGGCTCGTCATGAGTCAGGTATGATTATTCCTCTCTCCATTGCCAAAGCTCATATGCACATGGATGAACCTGAATTAAATTTTGCTATGGCCCAGGGAAATAAGTTGATGAATAGAGCCATGAGATATAGCGAAGAATTTAATATAAAAGCGAAGCCCATTATTCGTATTGATGATGATGTCGCCCAAGGCATTAGTCGCACAGCGAGGGAAAATAATGCCAATTTAATTTTAATGGGTTGGACTCCCATTACTACCATTCAAGCAAGGTTATTTGGTAATCTCATTGATAATGTTTTTTGGTCTTCCCATTGTCCCGTTGCCGTGGTTAATTTGTTGGATGAACCGGCTAATATTCGCAGTATTTTAGTCCCAGTCAAAAATATTGACCTCAAAATCATGAAAATTATTCGTTTTGCTTCTATTTTTGCTGAAATGAATCAGGGTAGCCTAACTTTACTCCATATTTATGATCGCAAGGTGGACAGGGAAGAAATTAATTTATTTCAAAATGCTCTTCAAGGTGCGATCGCACCTATTACTCATAATGTTAATGTAACGATCAAAACCCTACGTTATCAAAACCCTGCGGAGGCCATTATTCACACTGCGGATAAGTATGACTATGACTTGGTGGTATTACGTTCTGTCCGTCGCCGTACCGCAGGAGGATTAGCGGTCAGTGATGTTACTACCGAGACTATCAAAAAAATAAGGCGATCGGTTATTTTATTTGGTGAACCCCATTAATTTCGGTGTTAAAGGCAAGGTATCAGGTGATAGCCCAAACCTGCCCAAATCCAATATTCTCATATTGAACTGATGAAAAATAAACAGAACTTGTCACCGTAACTCATTTTTCGTTATAATTTTATCTATTGCAAAAACAGACAAAGTAATTTATTTTAAGTAGGGTTTATCTCTCCTAAGTAGTCAGAGCATAAAAAAAATCGTCCCTCAAGGGATTGTTGTGTTCAAAATTATCTGATTTTACGGAGATTTATTATGTACGGTTTACGCTTAAGGTTTAGAGCGATCGCATCTCAAATTCAAATATTGGATCTAACAGCAAAGGATTTAAACGGTAAAGCACTATACAACATCGCCAAAACATATCTACCAAAACGTCTAGATTTTGCAATTAAGCAGAGACAGGATTTAGAGGATTTGGCTAACCTGTGGGAAATATTAGGCATTGATGCGGTAATTGCCATCGAAGATCAACAGGGAAAATTAACCAGAGTAGGAATTTCTCTCTTAGATAACGAAAGTAAAGCCCAGAATCTTTTTTATGACATGAAAGGGAAGAAACGCTCCTTAATTCGTCAAGATTTAAATATAGAACAATATTGGGTAATAGTCGTTCAACCTAAAAACTTTCCTGAAGTTGAAGAATGGATTGATATTCTTTATCAAGAAATCGATGAGCCCCCAACAGAATCTGGTTGTCGTTTAATTATTCTTTAAATATTGATCGTATTAACTTAGACAAGGCACAGGCAGAATAAATTCTGCAACGTTCGTTCTGCCACCGGTTAAAACAGGTGGCTATTTCTAACTCTTTTCTTTGAGTATTAATTCAATAAATTAACGTTCTTCGATCGGAATATAAGTAACTTCTTTCTCACCCACATAAACCTGAGTTGGTCGAAAAATACGGTTAACGGCTAACTGCTCTCTCCAATGTGCTAACCAACCAGCTACACGGGAAATGGCAAACATAGGGGTAAATAAATCCGTCTTAATACCCAATTTACGATAAACCAAACCAGAATAAAAATCCACATTGGCATAAATGCCCTTATGCCCCAACCTTTCGGCTACAACTTTTTCCACCTCTAAGGCAATATCATAATATTCATCATGACCAGTAAGTTCAAAAAGTCGCTCCGCTAACTGTTGTAAAATTTTAGCACGGGGATCTTTAACCTTATAAACCCGATGACCAAAGCCCATAATTTTGTTCTTATTGGTAATGCAATCATCAATATAAGGACGAACATTTTCAATAGAGCCAATCTCCTC
>PXEJ01000092.1 GCA_003566215.1 Cyanobacteria bacterium T3Sed10_376R1m
ATTGGCAGCGCCATGAAGAAAGGCAGCACCGATGGCCTGCATAATATCGTGGAAGATGATAGGCAACAGCGAGCAGCCACCGTCCTCAAGGATGTGGCCTATGTCATTGAGGCTCATTTTGAATTGACCTCTAAAGCTGGCAGCGACGACACGGAAGGCAAGCATCTGGATATCTTCAACCGTCGTGCCAGAAAAGGCCAGTACTTCCATGCGCCCTGCCTCGGCGTGCGTGAGTTTCCAGCCTATTTCAGTCTGGTCGAAGATGGGGAGCCCTCGCTGAGCATCGACGATTCTCTGAAGGGCGAAAAAGACCTGGGATTCATGCTTCACGACTTCGATTTTGCCAATGAGGTGACCCCTCATTTCTTCCGGGCCCGGATGCAGGACGGTGTGGTTCAAGTGCCACCCCTGAAGTCACAGGAGGTCCGCGCATGATACTGACAGCCCTGGATCGCTACTATGATCGTCTGCTCGCCCAACCAGATGCCGATATTGCGCCGATTGGATACAGCTACGAGAAGATTAGCTATGCGCTGGTGATTAGTCGAGCCGGTGACCTGATTGATGTCATGGACCTGAGGGATACCTCATCAAAAAAAGCCCGGCCGAGCTCCATTAGCGTGCCGCAGCCGGAAATCAGAACTGCCGGAGTGAAACCGTTTTTCCTTTGGGACAAGTCCAGTTATGTGCTGGGGCTTGGCGACAACCAAGAGTCGACAGCAGCCAAGAAAGAAAAGCGGCGGAACCGAATTCGTGAAGAGCATGAGGCGTTCAAGGCCTATCACAGGGAAGTGCTTGGGAGCACAAATGACGACGGTTTGCTGGCATTACTGGCATTTCTTGAAAAATGGTCACCGGAGAAAAGAGATCAATATCCGCAACTGGTGGATGAGGTTCTGGCCAGCAATCTGGTGTTCCGGTTGGAGGGTGAGCAGGCATTCATTCATGAACGGGAGCAAGCAAAGACAATCCGGATGCATTTGCTTGAAGATGACTCCACAAAGCCTGGTATTTGCCTCGTAACCGGTGAGGCGGCCCCTCTCTCTAAATTGCACCCCAAAATAAAAGGGGTGCGTGATGCGCAGAGTATGGGGGCTTCTTTGGTCTCATTCAACCTGAGTGCTTTTACCTCCTATGGCAAGTCTCAAGGTGAGAATTCGCCTGTTTCTGAAAAGGCCGCTTTCGCCTATACCACTGTCTTGAATCGCCTGCTCAGCGGTGACCCGAGCAATCGCCAGAAGTTGCAGATCGGGGATGCTACAACGGTGTTCTGGGCCGAAGCTGACACCCCTGCCAAAGCCGAAGCTGCGGAAAGCACACTGGCAGCCTTTCTAGACCCACGGACGGATGATGGCTCGGAAACGGATAAGCTCCGAAACGTGATGGAGAGTGTGTCTCAGGGGAGGTCTCTAAGGGATCTTGGGGACGATCTGGATGACAACACTATTATCTACGTGCTGGGACTGGCCCCCAATGCGTCCCGGCTCTCCATTCGATTCTGGGAGGTGGGTACTTTGGCGCTGTTTGCGGATCGGCTGACACATCACTTTGAAGATTTGAATCTCGAACCTCGTCCGTGGAAACCCGAACCCGGTGCCTGGCGCCTTTCGCTTCAAACTGCGCCAATTCCAAAGAATGGGAAACCAAAGGCCGAAGATGTTCAACCGCTGCTGGCTGGTGAACTGATGCGAAGCATTCTGACCGGGCGTCGGTATCCGAGAAGTCTTCTAACCAACATTGTCATGCGGCTGCGGGCAGACGGTCATATCACCGATCTGCGGGTCGCACTCTGTAAAGCTGTCCTGAGCCGTGATCGGCGGCTGGGCGTCAAGGGAATTCAAGAGGAGGTGCCTGTGAGCTTAGATATCAACAACATGAACCCCGGCTATCGTTTGGGAAGACTGTTTTCCGTTCTGGAGAATATTCAAATCTCGGCGCTCGGCAAAAAACTGAATGCCACCATTCGGGATCGATATTACGGCGCGGCTTCCGCCACGCCAGCTTCGATATTCCCCTTGCTGCTGCGCAACAGTCAACATCACTTGTCGCGGTTGCGTAAGGATAGGCCGGGGCAGGCGGTTAATCTGGAGAAAGAGATTCAGGACATTGTGGATGGGCTGCCGGCACAGTTCCCGAAGAACCTGAAGATGGAAGCCCAAGGCCAGTTTGCCATTGGCTACTACCACCAGTCGAAGGCTCGCAAAGCCAACAAAAGCAATTCCGAGGAAGGAGAAGACCAATGAACCCCATAGCCAACCGATACGAGTTCGTCTTTCTGTTCGATGTGGCCAATGGCAACCCGAATGGTGATCCTGATGCTGGCAACCTGCCTCGCATAGACCCGGAGACCAACCAGGGTTTGGTGACCGACGTTTGTCTGAAACGGAAGCTACGGAACTTCGTCAGTCTGGAGAAAGAAAACGATCCGGGGTATGCCATCTATATGCAGGAAAAGGCCGTCCTCAATAACCAGCACAAGAAAGCCTATGAGGCGCTGTCGATAGAGCCTGTGGACAACAAGCTGCCGAAAGAGGAAGCAAAGGCGCGGGAACTGACACAATGGATGTGCAAGAACTTTTTCGACGTCCGCACCTTCGGTGCGGTGATGACCACCAAGGTCAACAGTGGGCAGGTCCGCGGACCGGTGCAGTTTGCGTTTGCAAGTTCTATTGACCCCGTTGTGCCTATGGAAGTTTCCATCACCCGAATGGCGGTCACTACTGAGGCCGAGGCTGAAAAGCAAAGCGGCGATAACCGCACCATGGGCAGAAAGCACATAGTTCCCTATGGATTGTATAGAGCGCATGGTTTCATTTCTGCAAAACTTGCCGAGCGTACGGGGTTCAGCGAGGAAGATCTGAATCTGGTGTGGCGCTCATTGATTAACATGTTTGAGCATGACCGTTCGGCCGCTCGGGGAGAGATGTCCGCCCGCAAGCTGATTGTTTTCAAGCATGAAAACCCGATGGGCAATGCCCCCGCGCACCTGCTGCTTGATGCGGTCAAAGTTAAGCGTGTAGAGGGAGAGGAAGACACGCCGGCTCGCCGCTTCTCGGATTATGAAGTCAGCGTGGATTCGGAATCCGTCCCAAAGGGTGTCAGTGTCGAGGAAAAGCTGTAGAGGACCCTCATGGATGAAGTGCTGGCGATATCTGCTCTGCAACACTACGCATATTGCCCTCGGCAGTATGCGTTAATCCATGTGGAGCAGGTATGGTCAGAGAATCGTTACACGGCTGAAGGCCGAATACTTCACAAACGAGTAGACGCAGCGGACCCTGAGCAACGAGGTACAACCCGGTTCGAGAGAGGCGTGAGTGTCTTGTCCACGGCATTCGGTCTCACTGGGAAACTGGACCTTTTGGAAATTGAGTCTGGCGACCCTCCGAAATATACACCGGTTGAGTACAAGCGTGGAAAGCCGAAAACCGAAGACTGGGATCAAATTCAGTTGTGTGCGCAAGCGCTTTGCATCGAAGAAATGCGGGATGTCAAAGTGGAAGAAGGCGCCATCTGGTATTGGGAGGTCAGGCAACGGGTAAAGGTTGAAATTGACCGCAGCTTGCGCGAAACCACAATAGAGATTATTGATCAGGCTAGGGAGCTTCTGGTGCAGGGCAGAACACCACCACCCACCCCACACAAGAAACGCTGCCGGGCCTGCTCACTTGCCGACATTTGTCAGCCCCAGCGATTTCGTACCGATCGTTCGGGTGACTATGTAACCAGGCTGTTCGAAGAATGAAAAAGCTGTTGAACACGCTGTATATCACCCGCCAGGAAACTTATCTCCATAAGGAGCGGGAGACGATCGTCATCAAGCAAGGTGATG
>PXEJ01000104.1 GCA_003566215.1 Cyanobacteria bacterium T3Sed10_376R1m
CCCATTATATTTATTTTTGTGGAGGATTTCTTATCGGGAATTCTTGCCATTTTTGCCCTCAAAGCTCCTGAAAATGGTGGTCTAATTGCGATGATATTGTTGTGGCTTGCTTTGCGTAGTTCTAGTGAATGGCGTAGTTGGTATTTACAACATCAAAAACAGTCACACAATAAGTTTATAACAAACCCCGATAACGAATAAATAAAAGAATTACTGCCCATGATCCGAGGCAAACTTTAACGGCAACAATAATGTTTAATATGGGAATTATTCCCCCGCTACTAAGGGCACCTAGTTGCCCGGGGGGTAATTCTAAACCCATTAAGGTGATTACTGCTAATAGAATAAAAATTAATACTGATATTTTCTCAATTATCGCAATGCGCCATTTTTTATAGATATTTTCCATTAATTCTGAGGGGGATGTAATTGCTATAAGGGCGATCGCAGTTCCCCCAGCTACTCCAGCCGCAAAACCTCCTCCCGGGCTAAGATGTCCTCTAATGGCTAATTCTATGGCTACTAGGGTGGCAATGGTTGCACCTAAACGGGCTAATACGACCGAAGGTTGATCGGTGAATTGAGATACTATATGAATGGGATGTTCATTGGAAAGTAAAAAATTTACTCCCAAAATCGCAATGGTAAAAACCACTACTTCAAAAATTGTGTCATAGAGTCGATTACGAAAAATGACCCCTGAAACGGAATTTGTCACTCCACTATCTTTAATGATGGTTTCCATAATAGAAATTTCTTCTACTTGTGCTACGGGGTTGGGAGTGATGAGAATTTTGATAAATAAAGCAATTCCTGCCAAAAGATATAGTATTTTCATAATTTTAATTTGCCTATGGGGAAAGTTACAGAGAAACAACTAAATATTTTTCTTGGAATTTTGCCCCCTTGACAGATTGTCCTTTTAAAGGTGCTGGTAAAAATATATTACGACGTTGATCTCCTGCTTCGATGGTAATTTCAGGGCCTGATTGACTCAGTTTGACTTGTTTTTTGTCAAAACCGGGCAAAAATATTTTTACTTCACGGTTAGCTGTGTCTATGATCAAAGATTTGGGAGCTTTAATTGCTTTTTCTTGAAAATTAGGTAATTTTTCTGTGATAGTTTCCCAATTATAGGGGGTTGTTTGGGGAATTTCATTGATGGTAAGGGGGTTAAACTGGGCAGTAATTTCGGGGGTATTGGTACTTTGATTTAGTAAGACACCGCCAACGGTTAAACCTATTTGTTGAGCACTGCCCCAATGATAAAGGGACGTTGCGATCGCACTTGGTTGATCATTCGTCACTAGAAAAGCGGCTACCCTAGAAGAATCATTAATGGCTCTTTTACCACTATCTAAAATTTCATTAGCTTCATTGGTGGGTTGAGAAGCGAAGTTATCGGCACTCCAAGATACATTTAACACAGCACTAGTTACTGGTTGGATGAAAGGAGAAAGCCCTTTAACAATATCAGAATTTTCCAGAATATTGCGCACCCGTCGAAAATACCAACTAAGGGTATCAGGAATTCCAAACATTCTGAGGCAGTTTAAAGCACTATTGCTATCATAAATTATCACATCATACTTTTTATCTTGTTCTCGGAGATAGTTGAGAACTAAAGCATCATCCATCCCGGGTAATAGGGCTAATTCCGAGCCGTAAATACTGTTTAAAACGGGCGATCGCAAGTATTTTCGTTCTAAATCCTTAACTTCTTCCCAGTTGTCCTCTAATAACTTACTGCTATGGAGTTGGATTGCTTGAAGGTTAGGGGCGATTTCCGACACCTGATTTTTTACTTCACATCCTAAGAGAATCGACAAACAAGGGGTTGTGTTTTGAATTGCTAATAATACCTTTTTACCTTGATTGGCATGAAAATGAGCAGATGCGATCGCCATTGTAGTAGAACCAACCCCACCCTTACCAAGAAAAGTTAAAATAAAAGCCATTTTAAATACATTGTATAAATCAAAAATTGAAATTTAGAACCTAGACTCCCCCTATGTAGGGGGATTTTTTTCGTAATATTTATTTAACTAAAACAACTTCATCCTCAAAAAACCAGCCCGTAGTAGAATCAGAAAATTCTACAAAAACTCCCACACCACTACCATCAGTCATTTTAAAAGATTTAATAGTTGCCGTTTGTCCCTGTTGTACCTTTTCAACAATCTCAGGAGATACTTTTTCTCTTAAACGACGAACTTTTATTTTTTGTCCAACTTCCATAAAAATTTTTTATACCGTAGTTTTAATTTACAACTCTTAAATTTTATCGGAATTTGGTCAATAATTCACAATTAGACTCTTACTTTTCTCTAATGTTTTAAAACTACTTCCTCCAGATAATTAACAATTATGAGGTTTTGTCAATCTACTTTTATATCCAAAAATAAAAAATATTTAGCTATTTTTTTATAATTGTAGTTTAGACTAAATGAGAAGAAGAAAAGAAAAAATGAAAATAAAATAACATATAGTTTTGAACAATAAATTTTAATCTTTTAAGTTAAATTTCTCATAACGACTCTAAAAGAGTTAAAATACTTTTGTTTCTGAATAAAAAGATAATTGACTTAAATCAGTTGGCGAAATTAATGATAGATTCTATTTTACTAAAGTACTTATTTAAAAAAGGCTCGGACTCCTTGCCTAAACAGACTTAATTATCCCTACCTACCCTAAATATTAAATAGTTATAATAATATTCTTAAATATGCTGCTACCTAATATAAAAATGAAAAATAAATATTTTCTGACTACAATCATTATATTATTAGTGAGTTTTAGTATTATTATAGGTAGCTTAACTGCCAAGGCAATGGATATAAACTCTAACACAAAATCCGTTGATAAAGTACTAGATAACTACAAAATAGCGAAGGAAATATATTTAGAAAACTGCTCTAGTTGTCATTTGGCTATTCCCCCGGCAGTGTTGCCCACTGAAACGTGGAAAACCATTTTAGAAACCACTAATAATCATTATGGAGTAAGGATAGAAGGAATTATTCGTTTTAATCAAATGTTAATGTGGCAATATTTAAAAACCTATTCTCGCCCATTATTAATTAACGAAACTGAACCTAAATTTATCGCTCAATCCCGCTATTTCTTTGCCCTACATCCTAATGTTGAGCTACCTTCTCCTGTTACCCATAATAGTTGTTTAGATTGTCACCCCAAAGCAATTGACTTTGATTATCGTACCCTAAAAGAATAGAAAAAGATGACAATTTTTGTTCCTAAACTAAAAGAAAAAGGCTATTTAAAAGATGTAGTTTTCACCATTGCAATTGTAGGTTCTCGTAAAATGAGAAAAGAAGATGATTATGGTCAAGGAATTTGGAATACATTAGCACCAAATTTAGTTATTTATGGTTTTGATGCTGATGAAGATGCTTGTATTCTTGCTAATGAAAATCTACAAACACAGAATATTAACTGGCAAGAAAAACACTATCCCCTTGGGTTATCTGACAAAGAAGGGGAAAAAACTTTATATGTGACTAAAGGTGTTGATTGTAGTTCTTTATATTCTCCTGACAATGAATTTTTAGAGAGATTTTCAGGATTTCAAGAACATTTTAAAGTAGATTTTTCTGTGGAAATTGATGTTACTACCATAGATGCTTTTTGTGAACAAGAAAAAATTAATAATATTGATTTTTTGTCATTGGATATACAGGGTGCAGAATTGGATGTATTAAAGGGTGCGACTGACTTATTAAATCGATCTATTTTGGGGGTTGAATTAGAGGTTGAATTTGCTTCTATGTATCATCAACAACCTTTATTTGCAGATGTTGATCCTTTTTTAAGG
>PXEJ01000306.1 GCA_003566215.1 Cyanobacteria bacterium T3Sed10_376R1m
CCTGTTAAAACACGCTTCTAATGTTCCCCAGTGTGCCCTTGCCATTGCCACTATCTTCAAAGGAGCAGGATTTCCTAAAGGCGCATTTCAATCTTTGTTAATTGAATCATCTCAAGTAGAAGGAGTTATCAGAGATGATCGGGTAAAAGCTGTTACCCTCACAGGAAGTGAATTTGCAGGGCAGAAGGTAGCTTCTGTGGCGGGAGAAGAATTGAAAAAAAGTGTCTTGGAATTGGGTGGAAGTGACCCTTTTATAGTTCTAGAAGATGCCAATATAGAAGAAGCTGTAGAGGTTGCCGTTAGGGCTAGAATGTTGAACAACGGTCAATCTTGCATTGCCGCTAAACGTTTTATTTTAGCAAGTGCGATCGCACCTAAATTTAAACAACTACTCCTAGAAAAATATCAGTCCCTAAAAATAGGAAATCCCATGGACGAAAACACCGACATAGGACCCCTTGCCACCCCAGCTATTCTTCAAGACATCCATAACCAAGTAGAACAAACCCTCAGTATGGGTGCAACCGCCCTAATTGGTGGCAAACCTATCCCCGGTAAAGGAAACTTTTATCCCCCCACAATTTTGACCAACATTCCCCCCAACTCCCCCGGAATGGAGCAAGAATTTTTTGGACCTGTAGCCTTAATATTTGAAGTGCAAGACATCAAAGAAGCCATCACCCTCGCTAACAACACAATTTTTGGCTTAGGGGCTTCAGTCTGGACCAAAAACCAGCAATATATAGATCTTTGTATCCGAGATATACAAGCCGGATCAGTATTTATCAACGGTTTAGTTAAATCCGATGTCCGTTTACCCTTTGGTGGAATCAAAAAATCAGGCTACGGCAGAGAATTAAGCATCGAAGGAATGCAAGAATTTCTTAATATTAAAACTATCTGGCAAAAGTAACCATAGCGAAACATCATTACACTTTATCTATAATCACTATCCCATAAATGGAAAAAATATCAGCACTAGGATTAGACATCGGCTTAAAAAGAATTGGAGTAGCAGGTTGCGATGGTTTAGGAATCATTGCTACTGAATTAACCACCATAAACAGAACATCATTTTCCAATGATATTCTCGAATTTCAAAAAATAGTTCAAGAAAGAGAAGCCACCAAATTAGTCGTAGGTTTACCTTACAATCGAGAGGGAGAAATCGGTTTTCAAGCAAAACAGGTGATGAAATATGCTCAAAAACTAGCTAAAGCATTAGAATTACCCATCGAATTTATTGATGAAAGATTTACCTCCATTGAAGCCGAAGAACAACTTAAAAACAAAAAAAAATATTCTCCCCGTCAAAAAGGATTAATTGATAAACGTGCTGCCGCCATCATACTTCAACTATGGCTAGACGGGCATAATCATTAGTTTTTTCTTCTCCTCTTTATCTTTTTTCCTTTACCCCTAGACATAATGAAAATTATTTGCAATAATATAGATAGGAAATATCATTACCTTAACCTAAGTAGAGGGAAGTATGTACGTTTGTATTTGTAATGCAGTTACGGAAAAAGATATTCATAGAGCAGTAAAACAGGGAGTATCCTCTCTAGATCAACTATCAGAAGTTACAGCCGTAAGTCTTCGCTGTGGTAGCTGTCAAAAAAAAGCTTGTCAAGCATTAGAAACAGCTTTATCCAACCTTTAGCCTAAAACTCCTTAAGTAAGTTCTTCAAAAGAAGAATATATCGAATTTTGTTGACGACAAAATATTGAGATTAATTCTTGAGGTTTTGTAATAGTGAAATGGGGAGTATATTCTTTTAAAATTTGAGGCGAATTAAATCCCCAAGTAACCGCAACCATCTTAATTTTACTTTTTTTTGCCGACTGAATATCCCTAGTTTCATCTCCTACATATATTGTTGTTGCCTTGGATAGATTGTGTTTTTTTATTACCTTGTCAATAGTTCTATGCTTACCAAATAAACTATTACTAGAATACACAAAATCAAAATAATTATCTAAATTGTTTTTGACTAAAAAGTCTAAAACATTTTCCTCTAAGTTAGAAGTAATAATTCCCAACACAAAACCTTCATTTTTTAATCTGTCTAAGGTTTCTTTTATACCAGAGAAAGGTTTTAGATTAGCAATGTTTTTATTTAATTCTTTTTTGATTTTCCGCAAGAAAAATGGAATTTTATGGATGGCGACAGGAGATTCTTTTATAATTTCGTGAGAACTTAAGTTTGTTAATCTTAAGACTTCTACTTCATCTAACAAGGGATAACCGAACTCTGAGGCCAAGCTATTTACAATCTGCACTAAGGTACAAAAAGTATCTGCGATCGTTCCATCGAAATCAAATATAATAGCTTTGTCTGACATTTAAAATTTATTTAACCAATCTATCTATGAATAATTTAATCTTTTTTATAAAGAGAATATATTATTAATTATTACGCAAACAACAGCAATAAATTATTTTACTGACTGCCCATTTAAACCTTAGCCCCTTAAAAATAGTCTAATTCAATTTTGTTTCCCAAAATAAACCCTTATCATCTCTGGTTTTACCTCTTTTTGCATAAATCTAGGTTTTCTTGCACAAAGAAAATATCAACTAAAAATATTCATAACTATTTGTTGCGAAAAGTTAAGATTGAGTGTCACAATGAAAGTTAGTCATAAATAATACTAAGATAAAGTGAGATGAATATGGATACTGCCACAATTGTTGGTTCTAGCATTGCGATCGCCCTTGTAGCTTTAACTGGATACTCAATCTATATGGCTTTTGGACCTCCTTCCGCAGAATTAAGTGATCCCTTTGAAGATCACGAAGACTAAAACATAAAAGTCTTCTCGGTTTAGCCTCCTAGCTAAAAAAAATATTTTCACGAAAGAGTAAATAAACCAGAAGGTAGGGCTTCTACCTTGCCTAAAGATGTCAAAATTTGATAATCTAGGCAAATAACTTATAGTAGAAAATATAAATATAAAGTGGAAATCGTAATTGGTCGTGGTAAACAAGCTCGTCGAGCTTATGGTATAGACGAAATCGCCTTAGTACCGGGGATGAGAACCCTAGATCCTATTTTAGCGGATACTACCGTAGAATTAGGAGGCATCAAAAGAGAAATCCCCATCATCGCTAGTGCCATGGATGGAGTGGTTGACGTACAAATGGCAGTCTTACTCTCCGAATTAGGATCAATGGGAGTGCTTAACCTTGAGGGCATCCAAACCCGTTACGAAGATCCTAACCCTATTTTAGATCGAATTGCCTCAGTTGGTAAGTCAGAATTTGTAGGGTTAATGCAAGAATTGTACAGCGAATCGGTTAAACCTGTATTAATAACAAAAAGAATTACTGAAATTAAACAACAAGGCGGAATTGCCGCCGTTAGTTTAACCCCAGCTGGGGCGGCACAATATGGGGAAACCGTAGCCCAAGCGGGAGCAGATATAGTATTTATTCAAGCTACCGTAGTTTCTACCGCCCATCTTTCTCCAGAATCTGTGAATCCTTTAGATTTAGAAGATTTTTGTGCAAAAATGCCCATGCCTGTTTTTCTGGGTAACTGTGTTACCTACGAAGTTGCCATGAATCTAATGAAGGCGGGGGCGGCTGGAATTCTTGTGGGTATTGGACCGGGGGCGGCTTGTACCTCTAGGGGGGTTTTGGGAGTAGGGTTTCCCCAAGCCACTGCCGTTGCTGATTGTGCAGCAGCCCGAAATGACTTTCAAGCACAAACAGGTAAGTATATCCCGATTATCGCCGATGGTGGTATTATCACTGGGGGAGATATTTGTAAGTGTATCGCTTGTGGTGCAGATGCCGTAATGATTGGTTCTCCCA
>PXEJ01000192.1 GCA_003566215.1 Cyanobacteria bacterium T3Sed10_376R1m
CTTGTTGCTTTATTTTAATAGAATCTAACAACTCCTGAGACTCTTTAATTTTACTCTTCGCAGTCTCCATTTGCCCCCACAATAACTTTCCTAAGCGCAGTAAATTTATCTCTCTATTTTCTGCTTCTTGTGCCAAATCTAAACGACCAGAAGCCCTTGCCTTTTCAATGCGAGGATGCCATTTTTGAATCTCTTTACCAAGATTAACAATCTCTGCTTCTAGCTTTTTTTGTTCAGCTTGTAAATTTAAAATAAGCTTAATTGTATCTCTTTCTTGCTTCTTTAATTCATCAGATAAAACCTCTAATTTTAACTGTGGATTTTTATCTAAAAATTCTTCTAGCCGTGCTTCTAAAAAATTACTAAAATCTTCAAATATTCCCATTTTTTCTATTAATTCAAAACTACTTTTTTATAATGTACTTAAAATATTTAACTTTCTATAAACTAAATATAGCAATCTAAATCATTGGTAAAAAAATTAAATTTAGTTACCCCTTTGCTAAGGGAGATTAAAGGGTATCTGATTTTCAGAACCTATCGGGTACTGCTATAATAAAAACCATGGCTTAAAATTTTAATAAAAAACGTCAAAAGGCAAATCTTCAGGTTTATTACAGTTAAATAAAACTTGAGAATTTCTAACCTTAAGAGTCTTAACTTTTTGATATTTTAACCAATTTTGAAAAGATCGATTACCATTTTTTACTGACTCCTCTAAAGATAAATAGCAAGAACAATGATAAAAACCACATAAACACTCCCAGCCCTTTTCGTTATTGGGTAAAAAAGCAACTATTTGTTCTTGATTATCATAGACAAAAGATAATTGTTCTAGCCAAAGATTAACCTCCTCTACCCCAAGATAAATTAAATCACAAGCAAATAACAAAACCCATTTTGTTTGTATAAACGACATGGCATAATGAAAAGCCATCAAAGGGCCTTGATAAGGATAAGTTTCGAGAATAAACTGAGTGTTACGAGGTAGGATAAATTGATATTTATTGGGATTAGAAGTAACGACAAAAACTTGATTACTAACAGTTTGAGCAACCTTATAAATTCTTGATAACAAAAACTGCCCTTGAACTTTTAACAAGGCTTTATCTGTGCCCATACGAGAACTTTTTCCCCCCGCTAAAATTAACACAGAAATATCATTCATTTTTTATCATCAGAGAATATGCCTAATAGAATCAGAATAGCTCATGATAAAGGCTTTTTTGTCCAAAGTTTAGTTTTAAATAATCAAAACAGTGATGGTGTATTTAGTACCTATGCTGACGTGATTGCGATGGCAGCCGCAATAGGTAAAAATTATCAATGTAGATTACCCATTGATCATGTAACCAAAGAACCATCTCCCATAAGTATAGAGGTTTTCATTTCTCGTGGGTATGATTTACTTATCAAAATTTTAGCCATTACCGAAACCAAAGATCCAACAATCTTAACTTCTCACACTATAGATGCTGAAGAAAAAAGAATTTTAATTTTTGAAGAATATGCTAATGGTGGTTTAGCAAAATTACAAGAACAACTAAAGGGGGCAATTGATTATCAAGAAAGAATTTTGTTGTTGTTAAATCAGCAAAGATTACAGTTAAATACGAAGGCAGAAGATTTTGACTTGACTAGATTTTTGTAAAGGTAAAGAAAGTAGCCCCCTGAAAAATATTTTTTTTGAGAATAAACTAATTGATAATTGTTGATCGTTACTCTTCCTTGTACAATACATTAAGCAAAATTTGATTATAAATATTATTAAAGCAGAGTTGTAATGGAACATAAAGGCGTAACAGTATGGTTTACGGGGCTTAGTGGTGCGGGTAAAACGACCATTAGTCAGGTTGTAGCCCAAAAGTTAAAGGATGCGGGTTGTAAGTTAGAAGTCCTTGATGGTGATATAGTTCGTACCAACTTAACTAAGGGCTTAGGTTTTAGCAAGGAAGATAGAGACGAAAATATCCGCCGCATTGGTTTTGTGTCCAATTTATTAACCCGTAATGGTGTAATTGTAATTGTTTCTGCTATCTCTCCCTATCGGGATATTAGGGATGAGGTTAGGGGGAAAATAGGCAACTTTGTGGAAATTTTTGTTAATGCACCTTTGGCTACCTGTGAGGAAAGAGACGTAAAAGGTTTATACAAAAAGGCACGGGCAGGGGAAATTAAGCAGTTTACTGGTATTAGTGACCCTTACGAAGCTCCTTTGAATCCTGAGATTGAGTGTAGAACGGATTTGGAAGAGTTGGATGAAAGTGTTAATAAAGTGTTACAGGGTTTGGAGAAACTTGGTTATATAACTAACTGACGTTACGCAAAAGGTGTTAGGTTTTAGTTGTCGGGTTTTAGGTTTTCTGAAAATGATTGAAGTAAAAAGTTATCGAGATTTGAAAGTTTGGTAAAAATCAATGGATTTGGTAGTGATATGTTATCAACTAACTTCCAATGATACCTAATACCTAAAATAATTAATTCTCCTATTACCTAACGTCAGTAACTAATTACAATAGTTATTTTTGTACTGGGTTAGTTTTATCTAATTTTTATTAAACAAACAATCATCATATCCTCAGCAGTTATGAATATTAATTGGGATTGGTCAAATACTTGGTTAATTGGTATCGTTGTTAATACTGTTTTGATTTTGGTTGCTTTTGCTTTACCGAAAAAGTTGTTAACGGTGATGGGTTATCTTAATGCTTGGCTGTTGGGGGTGATTGTTTGGGGTTGTCTTAGTTGGCAGGGTTATGTGGTGGTTTTGTTTTATTTTTTTGTGGGTTCAAGTATTACCCGCGTGGGCATGAAACGCAAAGAAGCGGAGGGGATTGCGGAAAATAGAGGAGGAATAAGAGGGCCAGAAAATGTTTGGGGTAGTGCGTTAATTGGTACTATTTGTTGTTTGGGTTATTTGTTTTTACCTTCTTTTTGGCAACCTTTGATGGTGTTGGGTTATGTGGCTAGTTTTGCGACGAAGTTATCGGATACTTGTGCTTCGGAGATTGGTAAGGCTTATGGTAAAAGGACTTTTTTGATTACGACTTTTCAACCTGTTGCCAGAGGTACTGAGGGGGCGGTGAGTTTAGAGGGTACGATGGCTGGTATTGTGGCGAGTGTTGCGATCGCACTTGTGGGTTATAGTTTAAACTTGATAGATAGTATGGGGATTATTATATCTATTGTGGCAGCCTTTGTGGCGACTAATTTTGAGAGTGTTTTGGGGGCAACCTTACAAAACGATTTTGACTGGTTAACTAATGAAGTAGTTAACATTATCAACACCTTAATAGGTGCAACCTTTGCTATTTTTTGTGGTTATTTGTTCCTTTTAAGCTAAATACCTAAAATAAAATGAGTCAAGTATATCAATTACAAGAATTAAAAGCTCTAATTGAGCAAAACCCTGAACAATGGCGCCCGTTGGTTTTTACCAATGGTTGTTTTGACTTACTTCATGTGGGACATACCCGTTATCTCAAAGAAGCAAAATCCTACGGTAAGACTTTAATTATAGGGGTAAATGGCGATCGTAGCGTAACACAAATCAAACCACCAAAAAAAGGAAAGCCACCACGACCAATCATACCAGAAAACCAAAGAGCAGAATTACTCACCACCCTAAAAGCCGTTGATGGAGTTGTAATATTTACAGAAACCACCGCCACCAAATTAATTGAAACCCTAAAACCTGATATATATGTAAAAGGAGGAGACTATGAAATTGAAACTTTGCCCGAATCCCCTACGGTATTCGCCTATGGTGGTAAAATTAAACTGGTTGACATTGAAATACCAACATCAACCACTAA
>PXEJ01000384.1 GCA_003566215.1 Cyanobacteria bacterium T3Sed10_376R1m
CGTTTTGCATCCAAAACAACAAAACCAGCATCATAACGATTAGCAATAAATTTCGCTGTTTTAATGGTATCCCGAGGTAAAACAAAATCTAAATCTAAGTATTCCCTTTTTCGCTCTAACAACGCATCCCTAACTGCACCACCCACCAAATAACTATCAGGAGGTAATAAATCTAAATCAAAGGGTAAAATATCTTCAAAAAAATTGCAAAGAAGCATTAAGAAATCGTCAACTCCACCAAAATTAAGCTACATTAACAAATAGAGACAGTCGGAGAAAAAACCTATGTGTATTTGTATAAACTGTTACTACGTTGATCGTTGCAATACCTATCATGCCGTAGAAGAACAACATCAGCAACCCCATCTTACTGAAAACCCTAGTTTTGAACCAAAACATCCTTCTATTAATGTTAATATTCGTCCCCAACAAGACTACATTGAAATGGAATGGGATGTAGTTGGCTGTGAAAGTTTTGCCGAAGAAAAAGGCAAATGGGCAAAATTACGCCCGGGGGAAGCCCTTCCCACTTAAATGATCAAATATATTAATCTTTTGAAAAAAACTCTGTCTCTTTGATAGTGGACAGAGCTTTAAATTATCAGCATAAATTTTTTTACTTCACTTAAAAATAGCCATCCAAATCAATAGCTTGAGAGCCACCCTGTAAAAGTTGTACAATTAATTTTCTTAGTTGAGTCCAGATTAATAAACCAATGAAAAGAGTTAAAGGTAGAGAAACACCATAGGACAATAAACGATTGTAGGTGAAAATTTCTAAACCTGCGGCTAAAAAAACACAGATACCAAAACAAATACCTAAAAAAGGGAATTTTAAAACTCTAATTTCCGATAAGTCGCTTTTAATGCCTTTTCTACCCTGTTGACTCCAATAATTGACCTTGATTTTTAAAGCGGATTCAAAGGCTAAACCGCAGGTAATACCAATGAAAAAGCCAATTGCTAGTAAAACTAAAGGGGGTTCGGGTAATATGTACATATTTTATTAAATTTTTTATTGACCATAACTGTTTGTTACAAAATATTAACACTTTTGTGCATCAGGATATAGCAATTTTATTTTATGGCACCACTCTAGGGCGTAAGAAGAAATAGAACATCTCAAATACCTTTTACTAATCACAGGCAAAGGTAAATTAATTACAGATTTGAGATTTTGATTGTGGTAAATTTAAACATAGCTACCAACAATTTTATCGATAATTTTTATAATTTTTTGACTGGTATTTCCTGCTCCCATAAATTCTGATAAATCATTTTTTATTTCTTGTAATTTATGGGGATGTTCAATATATTCTAATACTTTATTACCAATATCTTTCACTGTTAAATAGCCAATATATTCGGGGACAATTTCTTTTTTTGCAATGATATTAGGCCAACCATATAATTTATTATTTTTGATAGTATATTGCACTAACAACCAGTTCACTAACTTAGCAAAATTTCCTCCTATTAAAGGTAAGTTAACCAATAATCCTAGTAAACCATCCCATGATTTCATGGCATCCAGTTGGTAAATAGGGAGTAAAATAATCATTGGAACACCTAATGAACCTAGTTGAGCTGTGTTTGCTCCCACGGTTGTCAAACAAATATCACATTTTTTTAGTTCTTCATAACAGGGAAATTTTGTGATTAATTTTATAGTTAAATTATTTTTTAATTTTAAATAATATTGATTATTTTCAATAATTAATTCTTCTTGAATATTACCAAAAATTTTTACTAAAGAGTTAATTTTCTCTTGACCATAACTGGCTAATATTTCAGGATTAATGGTTGGAGCAACGGGAATTATAAAGTTAATATTAGGATTTTTTTGATACAAATAATGGGCGATCGCACTAAAAAATGGTACTCCCTGAGCTAATTTACTAGCCTTAGAGCCGGGCAATAAACCCACAGTAAAGTGAGAATTATCATGATGATTAATATCTTTTAAAGATGTTGAAAAAGGATCAATTTCCTCTTTTTTGTTAGTAGTAATATCCATCATTAAATCGCCAACCACAGTACATTTAGAGCGAAATTTAGAGGGTAACTTATCAACAATAGATTGATCTTTTACTGCAAAATAATCAATATAACGATACCAACGAACATCCCACTCCCCATAGACTAAACTTTTGTAACCTAATCTTCGGGCAACCACCACAGTAAAAAATTGATCCCCTCCCAAAAAAATCACTAAACCATTATCAGCCCAATCCCAATTATCCGCAGTTTTCCCCCATAACAAAAAAGGAAAAAAATCCTTAGCAGATTGAACCCGATTAATGCCATTCCATTGGGAAGCAATTTTATGTTCATTTCCAGTGGCATTAGGACAAGGAGACAAAACTAAAGAAACTCTAATTTGCTCATATTTAGTAGCTAAATTATCGTTAATCTCTTGAACTATAGGCAATACCCACGTAGTAATTTCTCCCGGTCCATTAGATAAAATTAAGATGTCAAAATTAGCCATTAATTAAAGTATAAATAAAAAATAAATTTAAATAAAGTTAAGGAAAATTTTAGCTTTATTAAAAAACTTTCCAAAACTTTTTATTTTGTTTTTACTTACCTCTTTTTTTAAGATGATATTTTCATTAATTCACGTACTTCCTCCGCATGATATGAACTACGAGTTAAAGGAGTTGATACCACTTGTAGAAAACCAACTTTTTCTCCATACTCACCCCAAGCCTTAAACTGAGCAGGGGTAATAAATTCTTTGACAGGTAAATGATGGGGCGAAGGTTGCAAATACTGCCCGATGGTAAGAATGTCACAATCAACAGCACGTAAATCTGCCATTACTTGCTTCACCTCCTCATCTGTTTCACCCAAGCCCACCATTATCCCTGATTTAGTATAGACATTCGGGTTTAATTTTCTCGCTTGTTGTAAAAGTTCGAGCGATCGCCCATATTCTCCTTGAGGGCGCACTTTACGGTACAATCTGGATACAGTCTCCGTATTATGATTCAAAACCTCTGGTTTAGCCCTCAAAATATCACCTAAAGCAGACCAATTACCACACAAATCAGGAATTAAAACCTCAATGGTAGTATGAGGAGATAACTGGCGAATTTCATTAATACAAGCCACAAATTGACTAGCACCACCATCAGCCAAATCATCTCGGTTAACAGAAGTAATCACCACATGATTCAATCGTAAACGCTCAACCGCTTGGGCAAGGCGTAGAGGTTCAGTTTCATCCAATCCCTGAGGAGTTTTTTCAAAATCTATATCACAGTAAGGACAAGCACGGGTACAACCAGGACCCATAATTAAAAAGGTAGCCGTACCAGCATTGAAACATTCCCCAATATTAGGGCAAGAAGCCTCCTCACAGACAGTATTTAACCCTAAGTCTCGGAGAATATCTTTAACGTTACCAACTCTTTCAATTTGAGGTGCTTTTACCCTCAGCCATTCTGGTTTTACTGTCACGATATTTTCAATATATATTTATAATTTCTTTCCTATTGGTCTAGTTGCTAATCACTGAACTAGATCAATTCAGGTTTTAAATTATTATATCCCTAATCCACAGTTAACAGAGCAAACCACCACAGGCTGAATCAAAAAATCATAATTTACAACGTACTGGCATCTTAGGAGACAATACTAACAGAGCAGATGCTGATATTTGGACTTGGGCAACCAATATCTCTTTTGTGGATGTGGGTAAGGAAGGGGGAGTATTGGCCTTAGGAGGGGGAATGCCTCCTCGCTCAGAGTATGAAAGGGATACATCCTATTTAGTCGAATTGCAGTATCGTTATCCCGTCAATCGTAA
>PXEJ01000075.1 GCA_003566215.1 Cyanobacteria bacterium T3Sed10_376R1m
AAATACCGTAAAAGATCTCTGCCTGGCCTTATCACGATAGGTGCGCAGCACCTGACCCTGATACCCGTGCACTTCGCTGTCCGGCATGCGCACTTCATAGCCCGGGGTTGTCTGCATTAAAAACGGCGTGGCCTTGCCGTCAAGCAGAAACGCCGGTCCGGCGCCGAAACGCGAATGCGAGGTAACAAAAATTACCTCACATTCCTCCAGAGCTGCACTGAAATCATCATTGGTCAGTATCAGACGGGCGTCAACAATAATATCACGGCCGAATATGCGGCAGTTTTGCGTGGTCTTCCACCGGCGCTGCCTTCTGGGCAGACGCACGCATCCCAGATCGCGCGTGCCGATACCCAGTCCGATGGTAATGCGCCCATCGGCAAGCAGCATATCAAGATGCGGCGGGCAGGTGCGCACTCGCGGTCCGTCACGCTCAACAGCCCGGCAGGCCAGGCTCACAAGATCGGCGATCTGCAGAGGTTCTAATCCGCGGCAGGCAGCAGGCTGCCGTCCGGCACAGGCGGTCGCACACACAGCAGCAACACACAGAGCGATGGCGGTCTTTACAGGCAAGGGGCGCAGTTTAAGCATACCGGTTTTACGAAATCTAACAGGCTGTTGAAAAACGCCCATCTGCTGCGGTGCGCTACGCTCGGCGTACGCAAAAGTACGCCGCATTCCTCATGATATCGCGCACCTTGCATCTGAACGTTTTTGAACAGCCTGTGTGAAAAGACTTTTTCAACACCCTGCTAAAACTTGAAGTCAGGCTTACACCAATGGTGTCAATCACGCTGTAAAAAATAAGCTTGCCATAATTGAGCAGCCGGTTACAATAAAAATCGCCATAGGCTGTGCCGGGCTGCATCGATGAGTACAATAATAAAATTGTTTACGAGGAGGTTACATGAAAAAATGTATGTTGGTAAGTTTCTTCGTGGCTTGTTTTCTCATGGCCGGCACTGCCGTGTCGGCAAAGATTGAATGGGAAATAATCAGGGATATCGAACTCTCCGCAAAACCGATTGATCTGGCGCTTGCCTCCGACGGAACGACCGCCTATATTCTGACGGAAAAAAACATTACGATTTACAGCCTGCAGAACAACCGGATTGTGGACACACTGCCGCTCAGCACAACTTTTTCCAGTATCAGCGTATCCCCCCGTGCGGATATGCTCCTGCTCACCAGCGCACGCGACAATGCGGTTTCGATGATCAGTATTGCAGAGGTCTTTGATATACCGATCGGCACATCTCCGGTTATCGGCAGCCGTGATGCACGCGTTACCCTGACCATGTTTTTTGACTTTCAGTGCCCGCACTGCAGCCGGGTGTTCCCGGTTGTGGAGCAACTGCTGGAGAGATATCCGCAGGACCTCAATGTTGTCATAAAACACTTTACCCTGCGCTCGCATCAGTTCGCTCCGCAGGCAGCGATTGCCTCACTTGCCGCGGACAGGCAGGGCAAACACCTTGAACTCACTCGCGAAATGCTTAACAATTTCCGCACCTTGAGCGAAGCGAGTCTGCAGGAGCATGCCCGCACAGTCGGACTTGATCTGGAGAAATTCGAACAGGACCGCAAAGACAACGCCTTTCAGCGCCAATTGCAGCTCGACCGCCGGCTGGCCCGGGAGGTGGGCGTGCGCGGTGTTCCGCAGCTTTTTATCAATGGCCGCGGCGTGACAAATCGCTCTCTGGCAGGCATGTCGCAGATGATCGAGCAGGAATTGAAAAAGAAAGACTAGCGCGACGTTGCTGCCGGGCTTGCTGCGTTCGGATCGGCGTTTCGGCTACAGGATTGATAGCTTGATGACCGATAAGGAATGAAGGCAGGGTATCTGCACATACCCCTGAATACCCTGAAAGTTTGGCTTTTAATTTTTTGTTCAGTCCTTTTGGTGTTGTTGTAAGTCCGGTTACTGTCTTCACGCTGCGGCTGATATGTTTGCATTTGCCCGGGGAAGATTTGTCTTTACAAAAACGGGTCATTCCAGAAGCAGGAGAGTACTATGAAGACTAAAAAAAATGTTTTTTGCGTAGTTCTTTTTGTCTGTATGCTGACTGTGTCGTACGCGCACGCATCCTACTGGCCGCCTCTGCCCGAGGCACTCGATGCGCTCGAGTCCACCGACACTGTCAGCGTGTATCAGCAAGCCGTATGGTTCTGGATCAATAACACATATACAGTATTCGAGCCGCGCACCACGGTCCCGGAAACCGGTTTTATTTTTTATTGCGGTGCCTTTGTCGATCCGCTCGCATACGCACCTCTCATGCATGCGCTGGCAGATGCCGGCTATCTGGCTATGCTTCCCTCAATGCCCAACAATATGCCGCTCTACGGCTTTCGCCGGGCAGGAGCGCTCATGCGCCGGTTTCAGAATATAGAACAATGGGTTATCGGGGGACATTCCCTGGGCGGTGTCATGGCTTGCCGGTTCGCCCGTAAAAGGCCCGGCACTGTCAGCGGCGTTGTCCTGCTTGCTTCCTATCCTTCGAGCACGTTCAGCCTGGCCGACACCGATATAGAGGTGCTGTCTGTTTCCGGAGACCTGGATGGATTATCCACACCGGACAAAATCGAAGACTCGCGCGATGATCTGCCCGATGATACCCGTTTCATCGTTATTACCGGCGGTAATCATACACAGTTCGGTTGGTATGAATGCCCGGATGATCTGCAACCCGGAGATAATCCGGCTGAAATCACACGCGAACAGCGGCAGCAGGAAACCATAGACGCGCTTGTCGATTTCCTGTCGGGTTTATAAAAAAACCCGCAACATCCGGTTAACGGCATTCCATGAAACCCCTTAGGTATTGCATAGTTATTGTCGCGCTGGTGTATGGGGCGCTTATTGTGTATGCCTATGCACCCATTCCAACCGTGGCGCCGGAAACGCTTGCCGGGCCGCACAGCCATTTTATACCTGTCGATGGAAAAAATATTCACTATACTGTACAGGGCAGCGGACCTGCGATTGTGCTGGTGCATGGCTTCGGCGGCTCAACCATAGTGTGGGACAGGCTCAGTGAGTACCTTGAACCGCACTACAGTCTGTACGCGCTTGATCTGCCCGGATTCGGCCTGTCCGACAAGCCTGTTGACGCGTGCTATGCTCTTTCCTCGCAGGCCGACATCGTCGGTGCATATATACGTGCGATTGGGCTTGAACAGATTTTTTTAATTGGTCATTCCATGGGCGGAGTGATAGTCGCGGATGTGGCTGCACAGTTGCCCGACACGGTCATGAAACTCGTCATGATTGAGCCGGGGTTTTATCAGGGCGGACCGCCGGCGTTTCTTCAGCACCTTTTTTTTCCGTTTGAGCGCGCCATGGCAAGATTATTTTACACCCGCACAGGCCGCGAAAAAAGCCTGCAGGCGTCATATTATGATACCTCACGGGTAACTCCCGAATTGGTTGACGGCATGCTGACGGCCCGCAGGACTCCGGGCGCCATAGCCGCCATGGAAGCTATGACCCGCGCTCACAACTATGAGCATTACGGACACATTGCCAAAGCTCTCAAAACGCCGTCGCTGATCCTGTGGGGCGAGCGCGGTGAGGCCACCCCGCGAGCCGATATCGAGCGCATCAGCCGTGACGTTTCGCAGTCGCAGGTACTGTTCATCGAACAGTGCGGTCACTATGTGCAGGATGAACAGCCCGTACGGACCGCGCAGGCTGTTCTGGAATTTTTTCAATCGCATGCTGTTAACGCGCCATAATGTGCAATGCAGCTTTCGGACTTTTGACGAGAAATCCAGGA
>PXEJ01000352.1 GCA_003566215.1 Cyanobacteria bacterium T3Sed10_376R1m
CACTTGAATTAAAAAATTATCCCCAGCTAAATGTCCTAAAGTATCATTAATAATCTTAAAATTATCAAGATCAATTAACAAAACCGCAAACATATATTGACTATTTTCCTGCGCCTGTTCGAGCAAATTATCTAAATGCTCCATAAAAAAAGTTCGATTAGGCAACTTAGTTAGATTGTCAGTATAAGCAGATTCTATTAGTTTTTGTTGTGCTTCATAACGAGCAGTAATATCTTGAATAACAGAAATAAAATATTTAGGTTGTCCTTGTTTATCTTTTATCAAAGTCATTGTTATCCCCACCCATTTTAAATCACCATTTTTACAAATACAACGCTTTTCAATAGTGGGTTGAGAAGTATTTAAAGCAAGGGTTTTTTCTACATATTCTTGGGTTAAAAAAACATCATCTTCAAAAACAATATCTAAACAATTTTTGTACAATAATTCTTCTTCCGTATATCCTAATATATTGCACAAAGTTTGATTAACTTTTAATATTTCACAATCTAAATTTTTAACAGCTATTCCCACAGCAACTTGATTAAAAACACCATCTAATAATTGTTCATTTTTCTCAATATTTTCTTTCATTTTATTTAAAACTTCTACAATCACCCCCTTCTCATCAGGAAAAAAAGTATTATTAAATAAAATTGGATTGTGTTCCTTTCCTCCCTCTGTTAAAGAAAGAGCATATTTACGCAACAAATTCATTCTATTGGTGAGAAAATGGATAAAAGAATAGACTAAAAACAAAAATAACGGGTAGGAAACTAAGAAAGATAACAGAATTTGCTGTCTAATTCCATTTCTTAATGTAACAATTTCACTTCCTTCAATATCAGCCCCTAGTCCAGCAATAATATTACCAGAAGAATCTTTTAACGGAATATAAATAGTAATAAAAAATCCCCATTTATCTTCATAAAAATCCCTAAAAGTAATCTCCCCTGTTTCTAAAACATGATTATGATATTTGGTTGCCACAGCAGATTCTAAAAATTTAGCAGTGGTTCTAACCGTTGTATTTTCTAAATCAATATTTACCCAACCATTTACTAAATAAACAATCTCTTTTCTTGGGTTATCTTTATTATGAAAATCAGCTAAATCTTTGTAGGTAAAAGTAAAAATTTTTATTTTTGGGACGATATTTTGAACTTCTTCTATGATTGTTAATTGTTCTTGAAAACGAGGATCATCCGATATTCCTTTTTCATTTGCTGTAGCTTCTAAACGTAAATTTATTAATGTCTGAGAGTCTATTCTTGTGGCAGTTGTGGTTGCAACTTGTTCTAAATCAGACTTTAAAATATTAATAGTTTTATGAAGGGTAAAACGATAAAACCAATAATAACTGCCTATAAAAGAAATACTAAAGATGAAAGTAAAACCCACCAGTAATTTTGTTCGTAAGCTGACGAATTTATTCATCATTAATAAAAATCTTCAGACACCTAATTTCTCTTTAGTATATCAACTTTTATTCAAAAAAAAGGGTGGTATTAAATAAATTAAACCAAGTAAATTACCCATTTGCTGATTACCATTAATATCTAACTGACTATGACACAAAAATATTTTTTCTTGACTATGGGAAAGCAAATCATGGATAATCCGTTCAATTCTTTCCTTTTCTTCCTTTGCTTCATCTTCTACACTAAAAGGTTTTCCATCCCAACCGCGCAAAAATAAAGATGATGCCACTAACTTAGCGGCACCTCCCTTACCCCAAAGATTTGAACCCGCATCAAGCCAAAATTGCCATCGATGATGTAGATGAGATGTTCGATATTGATAAATCGTCGCCAGAGTTATTCCTTTGCTTGGGCTTTCTTTGCCTAATAAATCCACAGGATAAGGATTAGCTGTAATTGTACCCTTGCGCAAAAGTACAATAAAATCGCCGATGGATTCTGCCCAAGTTTTGCCCGATGGTTGATAGTTTTCGAGTTTGTCATAGACTTGCCAAAAGTGATTGGCTGTTTCTCTCAATTCTCTCAAACTAGCTAATTGACTATAGGTTAGCTTTTGTATATGGGGAAAAAATCTTTGTAAAATTTTGTCGATTACCACCAAGGGAGTTAGTTGATTATTTTCTATTTCAGCTTTGGTTATTTCTACCCAGTCTCGAATTTCGTTGTAGGCAACAAAGGTTTTGTAGTTCATGCGATCGCCCGACGGATAATGCTCAATTGATAGTAAACAAGGAGATTCAATGTCAATATAATAACAATAGTCTGCTAATAAACCGCCCCTCACAGGATCAATATCCCAAAATCTACCTTCTTGAGTCATGGATTGAGGGGACAAAACTACCAACATCTGTGCAATCATATCCCGTTCAATTAATCGCCCATTGCCCCGATAAAGAAGCCCTAATAGGCTTAGAATCGCACGAACGAGGGGGGAGCTAATTAAAGGTCTTTGTTCTTTTAAAGGCTCAATAGGAATGGCTTTTTCTTGTAAAAGATGAATAAAATTAAAACGAGCAACTTCATCTAAACCGGGGGCGATAATGGCAATTTCATGGGGGTTAATTTTGCCATTATTTACTTCGTTAATGATAATATCTATAATACTTTGAATTAAATGGGATCTAGTTACACTGGTAACAGAACAAATATGATCTTGAACCATGGATATATCATGGTTATTCCCCATCAATTCCTTAATTTGTAGTTCTATTTTTACTGCCAAATTATCTATAGAAGAATCATTTAAAAATTCTTGGTCACATTGTAGAGATAAAGTTTTTAAATAATCAGGATCCGCATTCAAACCAAGACGAACTTTTCCTTTATTATTATAAGTAAAAACACTATATATATTTTGTTCAATAAAAAACTTAAATACGTCGGCACTAACCCCCGGATAGTCATCTAAATCATCAGCAAAAACAGCACCATAACGCCTTAACAAATGACCTTTGTAGTTAGAATCTGTTAATAAATAACGCCAATAAAGTTCGTAAATAATTCCGTAACTTAATAAACCCCTTTCTAGGCAATATTTACGCCATTCAAAAAGTAATTCACCGATAGAATCCCAAATATCTTGATTATTTTCATCTAAGAGAAATACTTTACCTGTTTTTAATCTTGTGGGTATTTCCTCTGGTGCAACCCCTGAGCATCCAGCTAATTGTAACAAGTCAAGGAGACGACGTACTAAAGTTGATTCGTTAGCAAATAAGGTCAATAATTCGGGACTAAAATTGTCTCGCCATAGATTACTAGCTAATTCTTGTTCGGTTTCTGGACGTAGGATGAGGGGAATTTGAGGATTGATATTAAGGTTTGCTACTATCAGGGGAAAATATAACTCTACTTCGTCAATCATAAACCCAAAAGGGGTTTTAACTTCAATGGCAAAGGGTAATTTTTGACTATTGTTTAAAAGATTGTCTAACAGATGTTTTTTTCCTTCACTATTAGCACAGATAATTAGGGGCTTTTTGGGTAATATTTTTTCTTGTTTTTTTTGGGTAATATTTTCTGCCCATTGGCTAAATAATTCTACTAATCTATCTGTTTTTCCACAACAACTATTCCCCTCAATCCAAATAAATTTATTTCGTTTTTTTCTTGCCATCAAAATTAATTAACCTTGAGCTTTTAAGGTTTCCAATCTAGCAAAGTTTTGGTCAAAAATTTGTATGTCAAAATTTTCGTCTTCTTGTTGATATAAAGAGCGTCGCAACTGTCCTAAGTATAATGGATAGGTTACTCCTTCTCCATGATATTGAACCCTTGCTCGGACTGTTAGGTTAGC
>PXEJ01000393.1 GCA_003566215.1 Cyanobacteria bacterium T3Sed10_376R1m
TCATGGGCCAGCACGGCGACAATTTCTTTCTTGGTATGATTTTCCAGCAGAGTATCGAAAAGGGCGATCCGGCGATTTCGTCCGAATCCGGCGAAAAATGCATTGGCTTTACTGCTGCGCCGAGAGCCGTCCATCACCGTTACATCCCGAACCGGGAATTGAGATTTTTCGGCTAGTTCTTCTATTTCTTCCTTTGTAGCTTCATTATGAGGATAAATTACTTTCATTAATCCTGAAAAAGTTTTATGAATCGCATCTTTATCTCTAGTTGAAATATTCGTTGAAATATCAAATAAGTTTTTATAGGCATTTGAATAGTCATTGCTACGCAAACTCCTTAATATCTCTGCGAGATAGTCAACCACAAAACCATAACTATTAGAGAACATTTCTCCTCTAATAACATCTATTTCCCAGCCCGGAATATAGTAGTGAATTCGATCTAAAAAGGCTGAATCATGGAATTTATCTGGTAACTCCTCAAATAAATCAGAATATTTCAGCATATAAGATAAATTATGATTAGTGTTACCTACAAATGTAATAGATGCTTCTGCCCCTAAAGTTTCTACCCCACGAGAAAAAGATTTATTTGCCATATAGTTTTTCATAATATCCACTAGGGCTTTGTTGACACTTTTTTGCTTTCCAGCAAACTCATCAAAAGCCACTACATCCCAATAGCCAACTAAACCAATTTTTCCTGTGGCATTATTAACAAATAATTTTGCGACAGTTACCTCACCTCCAGATATAAGAATACCGTGAGGAGAAAATTCAGAGTAAATGTGAGATTTTCCTGTGCCTTTAGGCCCTAATTCAATTAAGTTATAGTTTCGTTCACAAAAAGGAATAAGTCGAATTAGTTGAGTTAGCTTACTACGACGACTAAACATCTCAGGGTTAAAGCCAATGCTTTGGATGAGTAAATCAATCCACTCATTGGTACTAAATTGTTTTCGTGCATTAATATAGTTATCAAAGTCAAAATGTGATAACTGAATTGGTTTGAGGTTATTTAGTAACCATGGGCAAATTCTATTATCTTCCGTGAATTCATACTCCACATCTGCAATGCACCACACACCTCCTACCAGTAGTTTCGGATGATTTTTGACTGTGGTGGAATCTACTAAGACTTTATTGATGCCTAAATTAGAAAAAGTAGCTTCATAGGTATCATTTTTATCGTTTAAATCAACACTAATTTTATCTATTACTTTATAGCGTCCTTTTTCTTTAATATTAGATCTAATTAGTCCTGCTTCATTACGGTGAACATAATGCTTACTTAAAATATTTTTAACAGTTTCTATACCCGTTTCAATACTAACTTCGTCGTTTGTAGCACAATATTGACCTAGTAAATACTCTAAGACATAGCTGGGAACAATTGCATTTCCTTTGACCATTTTGACTAAGTCTTTGCGAACTACAAGTCCTGCAAAATGGTTATTAATCTTAATATTAAGTTCGTTCATTTTTCAATTTATTCAATATAAAATAATTGGTTACGTCAGCTTTGTTTAAGACAATTTTATAGTAGTATTCACTAAAGAGTTTTCAAGCTAGGAAAAGGTAATACTTTCAACTTATTTCCGACTCAGTTTAGGCTATTAATGATTTAATTTATTACCCTACATTAGAAGTCAAAATCCCCTGTAAAAGAACGTCTTATGGTATAAATTAACTGCTTGTATTCTTCATAATGGGATGTACCTTGTATTTTTTCATCCAAGCGTAAAATTACTTCTTGATTATTAAATTCATCTGCTTTTCTGGTGAGTAAAAGAGAAATCTTTGTCTCTCTTTCTCGAGGAATATCTGATGAGGAATCAAAAACTAATTCATGGGTATCCGAAATTAATTCATCTGCTTGTTTACTATATATACCTATTCTTAGGATTCTTAGTTGTAATTTTTCGGCAACGGGTTTTGTTTGGTAGAGAGTGATTCCTAATTGACTGGTGGTAATTATAGAACTTGCTCCTTTAATAATTTCAACTTCAACGGTACTGACATCACTTTGACGTTTTTTATTAACTTTAATGACAGGAATTATTACTTCTTGTAAACAAGCTCCTCCATGCACAAAGCGACTGCCTGAACCTGATTTGCGTAAACGATTAATAGATTTAGGTATCTGTATTTGTACATTTCCTTCTAGCCCTATATTTGAAGCTGAAAATGTTTTTAAAGCATTATTATGTTGTAAGTTTTTACCTAATATAAATCTTCTATTAGTGTATATAATTTCTTCATCTTTTTCAGTATTGTTTTCTGATTTATCGATAGCTATATGGTCGATATTATCAACCTCGCTATACTGATATAAAAACCCATGATCTGACGTAATAATTATATTACTGGCGTTCGCTCCCGTTAGTTTTTTGAGTAGTTTAACTAAATATTCAATGGTATCTGCTACTGCCTGAAAAACTCTTTCTTCAGAGTCTCTTTTATCCCCAGTAATATCAATAAGGTTATGGTAAATATATACTACTTTGTTGTCTCTTACTAAGGCACGACTCTCACTTTTATTTAATTTCATCAAATCTTCTGCTTTTATGGCAGTTGCTTTACCATCATGATTATGGGCGAGAATTTTACTGCGGTTATCTAATCCTTGAGAACTCATTTCATCTACCATCACCATAGCTGATTTATTATCAGATATGCTTAATCTTTTATTTGGTAGCAGTGCCGCCATTCCTAATTGAGTGTAACTGGGTAAAAGACTTAAAGCTGGTTCAATAGTACCTTCATATCTATCCTCTTGGCGGATTCTATTTAGTAATTCTTGTCCTATTTCGTAGCGCAAGGCATCGGAAATAATAACTAAAATTTTCTTATCTTTTTGAATATAAGGTTCTACCCAATGCTTATAAAATTCTTTTTGAGATTTAATGGGATTAGCTGTCCAATTATCGTTATTGTCAATCAGTTTTTGCCAATTATTATTAATAGGTAATAGAAAATTATTAACATACAAATTGTCAATTTGTTTTAATAAATCTTCCATCATTGTTGATTGTCCTGATTGTTGACTATGGTATATAAAATGACGATAATATTGATCTAGTTCATACCATTTATTACTATATTTGTTTACTCCATCACTTAAACTTTGAATAGATAATTCTGTTAATAATAAAGTATCTATGAATTGTATGGCAGATGCGATCGCCCTATACAAATGTTCAAATTCATTATACCAGTGACTTTGCTCTCTTTCTTTAATCCATTTAAGAGCATCAACACTATTAACAGTTCGTTTATTGACTTCTAAAGTTAAATCATGAATAATTTTCTGATCTACAAGTCGAAAATAATCAACTTTAATAACATTTTCTATTTCTCTTTTTTGTAAATCTGCTTCTATTTTTAGTTCTTCTCCATATCTTTCCGATAGAGTCTCAAAAGCATTCTTATGTCTGATGCTATCCTTCCATCGTTTCATAAAAATGATTGCTTCTTGATTGAGATTATTATTACCATTAATATCTTGATAATAAGCTGATTTGAATAATGAGATAGCAAAATCTTTTAGGGTAGGATTATTAGAATCATAACCATAAATAAAATTTATTTGTTGCCAGAAAAAGTCTTTTAAATTGTAATTTTCTACTGTTTGGAGTTCTATATCATTTATTTCCATCGAATTATTAACATTGAGTGCTAACTGATGTAATAAACTCTCAAGAATACTATCAAGGCGTGGTTCGGCTTTAGTAGATACTGCCAACATTTTTAACTTAA
>PXEJ01000304.1 GCA_003566215.1 Cyanobacteria bacterium T3Sed10_376R1m
CAATAACATAACAAGTATTTTCGATCGCCCTTGCTTGTAACAATACCTGCCAATGATCTTTCCCAGTAAAAGCGGTAAAAGCCGCCGGAATAAACATCACATCAGCCCCTTGACGGGAAAGATGACGAAAAACTTCGGGGAAACGAACATCATAACAAATGGAAATGCCCAACTTGCCTAACTCCTCTGTGGGTGACACAGGGGGTAAATTTTGCCCCGCCATGACCGTCTTTGACTCTTGATAGTTGTTACCATCAGGGACATTAACATCAAAAAGATGTACTTTGTTATAGCGACTCAACTCAATACCATTAGCATTCACCAAAAGAGCTGTATTATAGGCTTTCGTGCGATCGCCCTCTAGGGGAGTAGGAAACCCCCCTCCCAAAATGGTCACCTGAAATCGTTGTGCCATACGAATCAAAAACTTTTCACTTTTAGTGGCAATCATTTCCACCTGGGCGATTTTATCCTCATCTCTACCTAAAAAAGAAAAATTTTCGGGCAACCCAATTAACTTAGCACCCTGATTAACTGCTAACTCAATTAACTCCTCCGCCTGATTGAGATTTGCCTCCACATCAGGAGTGCTTGTCATGCAAACCGCCGCCGCAAGATATGATTTCATTTATACTTCAATCTAAAAAAAATAACGTTCCTTAACCCGTTTAACCAATAAATTCGAGATAACTTTGACTTAAATCTTTAACCGCTAACTCATAAAATCTTTGACCATGTTCTGGTGTCGCTAAACTAGGATTTGATCCCATTCTACCATCAGGGTAGCATCTACGAAAATTAACAGCCCCATAAATTGGATAACCCTTATTTACCTTGTCATCTAAGGAAGCAGATTTAATACTTTGAGGATAAACAAACTGAGTTAGTGCCACTTCCGAAGGAGTAGCATGGGAACCTTCTTCATCTCCATACAACTCCTTTGCCAACAAATAAACATCCCTCCCCATAAACCAATTAGCCACCTTACACTTTATTTGCTCATGGTGAGGCAAATTCAACATAGCAAAGTGATTGTAACACTCAGAAAAAGTTGCCTTTAGGGTAGCAATATTACCCCCATGACCATTAATAAAAAAGAAATCTTGAAAACCTGCTTTTGCCAAGGAGGTGAGATAGTCTTGGACATATAAAATTAGGGTACTAGGACGCAGACTAATTGTTCCAGGGAAAGCAGTATGGTGAAGAGCCATGCCTACATTAATTGTCGGTGCTACCATTGCCGAGGTTTGTTCCCCCACTCCATGGGCAATTTTTTCAGCACAGATAGCATCAGTGCCAATCAACCCCGTAGGTCCATGTTGCTCCGTTGAGCCAATAGGGATAATAATACCTTTAGATTGAGTTAAATATGTTTCTACTTCTTGCCATGTGGATAAGTGTAATTGCATTTGATTTTTAATTAATTACCAATTTCCATTCACCAACACATTATAAGATATAAGAGTTTAATCTACTCTTTACACTTGGGACAGTTAAATATAAAATATTAACTACCAAAATATTTTTAGTAAGGAAATTTTATAAATGGAAGCTACCATGTTACTTGCTCAATTACCAGAGGCCTATGCCATTTTTAAGCCTTTAATTGATGTATTACCCATCATTCCTCTTTTCTTCCTATTGTTAGCCTTTGTATGGCAAGCTGCAGTGGGTTTCAGATAAAAAAAATATTGCCAAAAACATGGGGCTTGTAATTCAAGTCCTGTGAATATTTGACCATTGAGAAATATTTTTTGACTATTTTCGATAGGAGTAGTCAATTACCGACCAAAAAATTGTAAACTAAGAAACGGTCAAGCCGTATTGTAGTTATCTTAGCTTGAATTAAGCAAAAAAGGTAGTCACTAACGGGTTAAATAATAAAATTGATATAGAAAAATGAATCAAGAAATATTTGAAAAGGTAAAAGAAATCGTTGTAGAACAGTTAGATGTTGATGCTGGAGATGTAAAGCCTGAAGCTAATTTTGCTAATGATTTAGATGCTGATTCTTTGGATGTTGTCGAGCTAGTTATGGCTTTAGAAGAGTCCTTTGAAATTGAAATTTCTGATGAAGAAGCGGAGAAAATTTTGACTGTTGGTGCGGCAGTTGAGCATATCGAGGCAAAAACTAAAACCGTAGCTTAATTTTCTGTGCCGGGTGAGTAGAGGAATTAATAGTTAAGTTGCAAACATATTTTAAGTTTTGTAATCTTAACTCCTCCAAGGTTTTTTTAAGATTAAATTATATTTTAAGTCCTACTGGTGATAGTAGGTAGTTTTGTTATATATAAATAATTATGACTAATCAGCAACTAAAAAGAGTTGTAGTTACAGGTATGGGGGCTACTACTCCCATAGGAAACAATTTAGATGAATATTGGCAGGGTTTAAAACAAGGGCGTAATGGTATCGGTCTAATTTCTTCTTTTGATACGAGGGATCATCCTTGTAAGATTGCGGGGGAAGTGAAAAACTTTGATCCCCTTGCTTATATGGATAGAAAAGAAGCGAAGCGTATGGCAAGGTTTTCTCAATTTGCCGTGGCTACTAGCAAACAAGCATTATCAGATTCTGGTCTTATTATTAATGATAGTAATGCCAATGATGTTGGTGTGATGATTGGTACTGGGGTTGGTGGTTTGAAGGTAATGGAAGAGCAACAAATTGTTTTGTTAGAAAAAGGGCCAACGAGGGTTACTCCTTTTCTTGTTCCTACCATGATTGCCAATATGGCGGCAGGTTTGACGGCTATCCACACAGGGGCAAAAGGTCCTAATTCTTGTCCTGTTACTGCCTGTGCAGCGGGGTCGAATGCCATTGGAGATGCTTTTCGTTTAATTAGTTCTGGTTATGCTACAGCGATGATTTGCGGTGGCACAGAAGCGGCGGTAACTCCTTTGGCAATGGCTGGTTTTGCTTCGGCAAAAGCCCTTTCTTCTCGTCATGATAGTCCTGAAACTGCTAGTCGCCCTTTTGATAAGGATCGTGATGGTTTTGTTATGGGGGAAGGTGCAGGAATTTTGGTTTTAGAAGAGTTGGAACACGCCCTAGCAAGGGGGGCAAAAATTTATGGGGAAATGGTTGGTTATGGAATGACCTGTGATGCTTATCACATGACTGCTCCTGTTCCTGAAGGTTTGGGGGCAACCCGGGCCATAGAACTTGCTCTTAAGGATGGTGGTTTAAGCCCCGATCAGGTTAGTTATATTAATGCTCACGGGACAAGTACCCCAGCTAATGATTCTACGGAAACTAAGGCGATTAAAAATGCTTTGGGAAATAATGCTCGTAATATTGTTGTTAGTTCGACTAAATCCATGACTGGTCACTTATTGGGTGCATCTGGTGGTATTGAGGCGGTGGCAACGGTGATGGCGATCGCCCATGACCATGTACCTCCTACTATTAACTTAGTTAACCCTGATCCTAAATGTGATTTGGACTATGTCCCCCACACCAGTCGCCAATTGACTGTGGAAGTAGCTTTGTCTAATTCCTTCGGTTTTGGTGGTCATAACGTTACTTTGGCATTCCGAAAATATAAATAAGTATTAACCAATACAGTAGTTTGACCATTTATTGATCACAACAATTCATGGTTGCCATCTATGCGAAAGAATGAGAAGATAAACGGTAAATTCTCTAACAATTTTTAAATTTAAAATCAAATCAAGTAAATAAATAATTATGGTGGTTGCAACCCAATCTATTCAAGAACTTTGCGTTAACGCAATTCGTTTTCTGTCC
>PXEJ01000169.1 GCA_003566215.1 Cyanobacteria bacterium T3Sed10_376R1m
AATGCATCTTCTACAAGCTGGTATTAATCGAATTTATATACGCGATTTTCTCGGTTCATGTTGATCTGAAAACTACCAAAAAACTGTAGTTCAAACAGATCATGAAAAGTTTTATGGAATTCTATCCAACCTTGTAAATAATGCAATTAAATTCTCCAGAAAGGGCATGGTGGAATTCAGTATTTAACTTGAAATACAAATAGTTGAACAAGTCTAAATACCCACAACTTTTAATTCTTTTTGCATCTACTGAAGATTTTTTTTAACTGCAATATGTAAAAATTTGTAGTAATTTTCTATCTAAGAAACTGAAGATATTGAATATCCGCTACTATTATTGAATAGAAAACAATATAGAAATTATATATTTGAAAACTAATTATCTAACAGCGAACTAATAACCAAAAGATTTATTAAAATGACAAAGGCAGATATTATAAACGAAATTTCAAAAAACACTGGAATTGAAAAGGTTACTGTTTTAAAAACTGTTGAAGCACTTATGGAAACAGTTAAAGATTCTCTCTCTAAGGACAAAAATGTTTACCTGCGTGGATTTGGCAGTTTTATAGTGAAGAAACGGGCACAGAAAACCGCAAGGAATATATCAAAAAATACCACTATAATTATACCAGAACACTTTATTCCTGCCTTCAAACCATCCAAAGTATTTGTAAACAAGGTTAAAAGTAGCGTTAAGTAAACGATATTTTATAAAGAGCAAAACCCAAAGTAATTTTGTATCCAGCAATCAAAATTTGGACTCTAATGATTCATTGTCAGTGCTTTGGTTGTTAACGAGGTTTCTTAATTTGTTTAAATTTTTATCAATATTATGAATGTCCACCAGTAGCCACTGACAATCTTGTTCGGAATTAACTATTCTATGATTGATAATGAATTTGTGTTCAAAGAAAATATTTTCCACCAGCACATAAATGGAACTTGGAAGATAGAATGCATCAATTAGTTTAACAATGCATGATTTGTCATTTTCCGCCTGTTTAAGATATGCCAGATGGTAAATGGCATCTTTGTCTATAGTCCTGTAATCGGTTAAAATACAGGCGCTATTAATGTGAAATTTACCGTCATTGCTGGCTTTCAGTGTCGGTCATAATGAGTTTGAAATAATAAAAGCAAAAGGCTCGGAAACGGCATTAATGAAGATTATCAGAAGAATAACTCATCTAAATAATAAATACTTCATTTTGACAACTAGGACATTTATATTAAACACTGCTATTAATGAGTCCGAAAATTTAAGGAGATTTAATCTTAAAGCAAAGGAAAGTACCCTAGCATTACAAGAGTATTCGACATCTATGAAGCTTCAATTATTAATAAATCATTTAGAAGAATCGAATCTAGCTGAAGAGTATAAGGCAATCCTATATAAAAAATCGATTACAGATTTTATTATTTATCACAAAAATTTTTACCCAAGGTCTGTAGAATTTATAACTTCCAAGCGGAATGTTGAAAACATAGAGCTCCCATCTTATGAGCGCTTTGTCCGTGTTAATTTTGATAAACCTGATGAAATTTGGCGACATGCCTACGAACATCAAATAAACGAGATTGACAGATTGCTTTTAAATACCATGATAAGTTTCGGTGATTCAGTTGGTATAGAAAAGCTAGAAAGAGGTTTTATTGCGAGATTAGATTATGAAACAAAATATAATAATTTTAAGAAACCATTGCATCCATTTACTAAAACATTAAAACGCTTGATGGGGGGCTTTGTTGTCCATGAATATCATCAAGAATATAATTCAAATTATATAAAATTTATTAATCCTTCTCTTGTTGATTTTTTAATTGGTTATTTACGAAATGAAAGAGATGAAGTAATTCGTATTGCAGAGTCAGCTTTTTTCTTAGACCAACTTGTTAAAAGATTATATGTTCTTTTTGAATCTAATACAATTTACCCGCTTACCCCTATTATCGAGGAGAGATTGCTACATCAAAACTCAGATTTTATTAAAAAAGATTCATCTGATCGCGATAATCTTATTGTTGCATTTATATTGTACAAGTACTACCATAAGCCTGATAAAATACCGCATATAATTTTAAAACTTAAAAACATTGATGATTGGCAATTTATGTTTGAGGATGAATATCTAATCTATCAATTAAATGAATATACACGTACTGTAAACGAATCTGAAATAATAGACTTTATAATATCAAAAAGCAAGGAAATATTCGTTCCTATTTTATTTCAACTTGATGAGCTAGATGAATTTGATAAGTTTCTTAGCCTCCTTGAATCGAAATTTAAAATTGAGATAAATGAGATAGTAAACAGTGTAGCACTTGATAGTCTACATGACCATATAACATCAGTATTTAACGATAAAGTCATAGAAGTAGTTGATTGGTTGCGAGATGTTACATATGATGAATATTTTGTGGAAGAAACGCATCGAGAGTTAATTGAGCGTAGAAAAATCTATGAAACATATGGATTTAAAATAGAATCTGACTTCTCTCCATTTTTCGAACTTGACTGGGAAGAAATAGGTAATGAAAACTACCTTAGAGAGCACTTGTCTAAAGATGACTAATGTGAACGACAACAGGGGCGTAAACATTGCGCAGATCGTGCTTAATTTTAAAAACATAACATTTAATAAGCAGCTTATCGGGTTGATAATTTTAATAAGTGCCTCGAATTACACAACGATTTCTTATCGCCAAACAACTGTTATCGGTAAGATTTTTTTGGGGAAAAATAATGATTAATACACATGTGATTATCCAAGGGGGCAAGGGAGTAAGAAGCCGTGCAGGTTTTATTAGATTGGATTACTAAAATGAGCAAGATATATTTCCTTTTTTTCTCTTTTTCAAATGCAATGCTTAAATTAATATTTAATTGCCGGACAATAGTAGGACAATTATACAAATAAAATAAATAAAATACATTAATATGGGAACTTTATTTATTATAATCCTTGTTTTGCTAATCATCTATATAATTTCTTACACTATAACTAAACAAAAACCAAAAAAGGATGAATTAGTCGATATTGATGATATTGTTACTGGTTATGAGTACCAAGCTAATCTCTGGACACCTCATACTTCACTAGAAGCATTAAATAATCATGGAAAAATATTGAGGCACATTAAAGAAAGTGAATTACCGAAATTTGGGGATAAACTAGTAAATCATGGTGTCTGGCTTCCAGTTGTTGACAACAATATGCAATCCCAAAAACTAACCACCGAGGAGCTTAGAGAACTGGAATTTCTGAAAAAGTTCAGAAAAGCTTACGAGAGCGACTTATCTCACGATCAAAAATACGAGATCATATCTGCTCTTTTTGAAGAATACAATGACCTGCCATCAAAATTACATGCTTCAGACTGGTATTTGTGGGACTTGATGGAGATTCCTGGCATGAGTACAAGCATTAGTGAGGTTTTGTATTTCGAAGGCATCAAGTCGAAACAAGATGTGAAAATGGCCTCAGACAAAAAACTCCTGAATATTCCTGGTATTGGAAACAATCGATTAAAGCAAATAAGGGCTTACTTTTCAAAAGACACCACTAATATATTATCCAAAACCGTTGATAATAGACTATCCAAAACAGAAGATGAAAACTATAAAAAAAAACAACTAAGCCAATTGAAATAGATATATCACGAGCCCAGAAAATTCATCTTCCAAAATTAAAGTACGAACGATCACCCGATCCTGCTGATTCAGTTAAACAGGATTGGGATGA
>PXEJ01000109.1 GCA_003566215.1 Cyanobacteria bacterium T3Sed10_376R1m
AATTGAGACTGCTGTGGAACAAGATGATGAGTTGATGGAAAAATACCTCGAGGGTGAGGAAATTTCCGTTGATGAGATTAAGAGTTGTATCCGTAAAGGTACTCGTGATTTGGCTTTCTTCCCAACCTATTGTGGTTCTTCTTTCAAAAACAAAGGGGTTCAATTAGTTTTAGATGGGGTAGTTGATTATTTACCTGCCCCTGATGAAGTTAATCCCCAGCCTATTGTGGATTTAGAAGGTAACGAAACTGGAACTTTTGCAAAAGTTGACCCTGAAGAGCCTTTCAGAGCTTTGGCATTCAAGATTATGGACGATCGCTACGGGGCCTTAACCTTCACTCGTGTTTACTCTGGTAAATTAGAAAAAGGTATGACCGTACTGAACACTGCTACGGGTAAATCCGAGCGTGTGGGTAGAATCGTAGAAATGCACGCCAATGATCGTATTGAGGTTGACTCCGCCCAAGCTGGGGACATCGTGGCAATTGTCGGCATGAAAAACATCCAAACTGGTCACACCATTTGTGATCCTAATCACCCTGCCACCCTTGAACCCATGGTATTCCCAGATCCTGTTATTTCCATTGCCATCAAACCTACCCAAAAAGGTGGTAATGAAAAAATGGGTATGGCTCTGAGTAAAATGGTTCAAGAAGATCCTTCTTTCTATGTGGAAACTGACCAAGAAAGTGGTGAAACCATTATTAAAGGGATGGGTGAGTTACATCTCGATATTAAGGTGGACATTCTCAAACGTACCCACGGGGTAGAAGTAGAAGTCGGTAAACCTCAAGTAGCTTACCGTGAATCTATCACTAAGGTAGTTAACGATAGTTATACCCACAAAAAACAATCTGGTGGTTCTGGACAATTTGGACGTATTGACTACACCATCGAACCGGGTGAAACTGGTAGCGGATTCTTGTTTGAATCCAAGGTGACAGGTGGTAATGTTCCCCGTGAATTTTGGCCTGCGGTTAATAAAGGTTTTGAAACCAGTATTGTTAAGGGTGTTTTAGCTGGTTATCCCTGTGTGGATCTTAAGGTTACTTTAACTGATGGTGCTTTCCACCCTGTGGATTCAAGTGCGATCGCCTTTGAAATTGCTGCCAGAGCTGGTTATCGTCAATCCATTCCTAAAGCAGGTCCTCAAATCCTTGAGCCGATTATGAATGTGGATGTATTTACCCCTGAAGATCACATTGGAGACGTAATTGGTGATATTAACCGTCGTCGTGGTATGATCAAATCTCAAAATACTACTCCTATGGGTGTAAGAATCAAAGCCGAAGCACCCTTAAGTGAAATGTTTGGTTATATCGGTGATTTACGTACCATGACTTCTGGACGTGGTCAATTCTCTATGGAATTTTCTCATTATGCTCCTTGTCCTAGAAATATTGCTGAGGATGTAATTAAGGAAGCCAAAGAGCGCGAATTAGCCATGGCTAAATAGAGCCTACATAGATTCATTTTTAAGCAATCCCCCCTTTCTAGGGGGTTTTTTATCTTAAATGTGAGCGAAAAACCCCCAAAATACCCACAGAAATAAACGGGAGACTTGTACTGAGCGAAGTCGAATTATAAACCCTGAGGGGGCGACAATAAAGCTAAACAGATCGAGTAAGCCTTATAAGTATTTTCTCCTGATATTATAATAGATACCTACCAAAGAGGTGACTCTCGAACCTTACCCGTTAAGTCTCAAGTATCAGGGAGATTAAACAAGGAGTTTCAATGGCAATTTATTGGATAAGATACAGGGGTTGTATGCAAAAAATAATTAGTTGTTATGGCAATTCTAGTGACGGGAGGAGCTGGTTATATTGGTTCTCATACCGTAAAGCTCTTAAAAGATAAGGGTTATGATCTTATTATTTTTGATAACTTGGTTTATGGTCATCAAGATATAGCTCAAAAGTTGGGAGTTAAACTTGTGGTGGGGGATTTGTGCGATCGCCCTTTCCTCGATCAACTATTTCAAGAAAATGACATTGAAGGGGTTATCCACTTTGCCGCCTATGCTTATGTGGGAGAATCCATGACAAACCCAGCGAAGTATTATCAAAATAATGTGGTTTCTACCCTTAATTTATTAGAGGCAATGGAAAAAGCAGGGGTTAAAAAAATCGTTTTTTCCTCTACCTGTGCCACCTATGGAATGCCTGAAACTTTGCCGATTCCTGAGAGTCATTGCCAAAACCCCATTAACACCTATGGCTATACTAAGCTGATTATAGAAAAAATGTTAGGGGATTTTCAACGAGCCTATGGTTGGGAATATGTTGCTTTTAGATATTTTAATGCGGCGGGGGCTGACCCTGATGGTATCATCGGAGAAGACCATGATCCAGAACCTCATCTAATTCCCTTAACCCTTTACACTGCCTTGGGGAAAAGAGATAGTATCTCCGTGTTGGGGGATGATTATGATACTCCTGATGGCACTTGTATTCGAGATTATATTCACGTTACAGATTTAGCCCAAGCCCATCTATTGGGGTTGGAGTATCTTTTGCGCGGAGGCAAAAGTGAATTTTTTAATCTTGGTAATGGCAATGGTTTTTCCGTTAAAGAGGTGATTGAGGCGGCAAAAAAAGTTACTCAAATTGATTTTAAGGTGGTGAAGGGCGATCGACGGCCTGGAGATCCTCCTATACTTATAGGTAGTAGTGAAAAAGCCCGTAAAATCCTCCATTGGCAACCTCAATATCCCGACATTGAAACTATTATTAATCATGCTTGGCAATGGCATAAAAAAAGGCACGGTTGATCAGTGAAAAGTTGACAATTATTAATTTTTATTTTTAAGGAGTTAAATGAGGAATAACCCCCAGTTAGATAGGCAAGTATGGATATTGGCTGGGGGTAGAATGTTATTGCAATTTGGCACTGGCTTCACCCTTTTTTATGCACCTCTTTTTTTCGTCAATCAGTTAGGATTTTCCCCGACAATGGTGGGAATTGCCCTCGGTAGTGCATCTATTTCAGGAATTGTGGGTCGTTTTTGGGGAGGTAGTTGGAGCGACTCCCCTACTTGGGGTAGAAAAAAAACTTTATTATTATCTGCTTTTATTTCTGCTTTTGCAGATGTTTTCCTTGCTTCTACCCATAATTATTCTAGCCTCTTAATTGGTAATTTATTGATGGGGTTAGGTATTGGTTTTTACTGGCCTCCTGCTGAGGCGATGATAGCAGATTTAACTACCCCTGATCAAAGAAATTTTGCCTTTGCCATTAATCGCTTAGGAGACAGTATTGGTTTGGGTTTTGGGGTAGCTATTGGCGGTGGATTAATTGCCATAACTGGTAGTTATCGATTGTTATTTATTATTGATGGTATTTCTTTTGTGGTGTTTTATGGGGTTATTTTTTGGGCAATCAGGGAATCAGGGGCAAAAGTGAGTGTCACACAAACTGTTTGGCAAGGATGGCAAAAAACTTTTAAAGACTATAATTTGTGGATTTTTTGTTTGGTAAATGTGATTTTTACTACTTATATTATGCAGTTACAATCAACTTTACCTCTCTACTTGACTAATTTTGCGGTTAATCCTGATGATTTTTCCATTACCCGTATTAGTAGTTTATTTAGTCTGCATATTGCTTTTGCCGCTTTGTTTCAACTGCCTATCGTTAAAATTCTTAATCGTCTTACTCATATTCAAGGGTTAGTTTTATCTTTTATTTTTTGGGCAGGGGGTTTTATTCTCATTTGGTTTGCAGGTAATGTTCGAGA
>PXEJ01000200.1 GCA_003566215.1 Cyanobacteria bacterium T3Sed10_376R1m
TGTTTTTACGGCATAAATCTCAGATTTGCTTATCTATAAAGTAAATAAGATGTTGACACTTGTAATGCAATATTACGTTTAAGACTTTTTCAGCAAAGCCTAAATATACTTTTCTTACCATTTATTTTATCTGACATTGTTTAAGTATCGTTACTATAGTTATCTGTAAAAAAGTTTTTTAATTTGTTTTATAGGATTATTTTCTAAGTTAAATTCTTTAACAATTCCTTCTATATTAATAGAATTAAAAGGTATAATTTCCACAACACTATTACTATACACGATCGCCCTTAAACTCTTAACAAAATCTAAAGTCCAAACATTTTCTTGTACAGGAAAATTAGCATTTTCTAAAATAAACCCTCGAGCAATTCCTCCCAAAATACCCTCCTCCAGTCGGGGAGTAAACCAACAACCATCAGCATAACCCCACAAATTTCCAGTGCTAGTTTCGAGCCAATTTCTAGAACTATCTATTAAGATAATCTCCCCAAAACCTTCTTTTTTTGCCATCTCCAACCCTAAATAAGGGGCTAAATAATTCCCTGTTTTATGATTAGGTAAAGAACGTTTTAATCCATTATTCTTGACGTTTTGACATTTCCCTTTAACTCCCTGTTGCTGTTTAATAATTAAATCAGAAGGTAATTTTCGTCCCAAAATTAGCTCCTTCCCATCAGGAAAAATAGCAATTCTTAGTACAGGATAAGTTTTACTTAACTCTTGAGACTCCTGTTTAATTCTTTGCCAATCAGGCATTTTCCAGCCAAATTCCTCAAGAGAATAAGAAGTGCGATCGCAATGTTTTTGCCAATGAGTCAAAGGGTGATCAAGACTACCATCATAAACCCTCAAAGTAGTAAAAACCGTTGCCCCATAAAGTAAAGCAACACTATCCACAGGTAAATTAATAGTATCACCAGTACTTAACAGTCCATTAAAAAAAAACATTATTACCTACTCTCTACCACAATCGCTTTTTACCATCAGGAAAAATAGTTGCCCAATTAGTCTCCGCCTCACTCAATTGCTGCTCATTTATCTTCGCCGCCGTCAAATTCGCCCCACAAAAATTAGCCTTATAAACATTAGCATCCTCCAAATTCGCTCCCTTCAAATTAGCATTGCGACAGTCAACATACTGCAACTGAGCCTTAGATAAATGAGTCCTTTTGAGATTAGCCCGAACCAACCTTGACTGACTAAAATCAGCATGATAAAAATTAGCCCCCTCTAAATTAGCATCCTCCAAATTCGTTTGAACAAACTGACAATGGCGAAAACTAGCATTAGGAAGATTAGCCTTTGAAAGGTCAAAATTATTGAAACACTCATGACTAAAATCTGTACGCCCCATAGCATAAGCACTTAAAAGAGTTTCTGGAGTAATCTGATTTGGTAAAGCAATCTTTGGTTTACCTTGCCCCTGACGAGATTTTCTCGCCCGAATTGCCATTGCTAAACGAGAAGTAGCAGAAACATAACCACCACTATCCCCACTACCATCATCATCTTCAGTTTGAGCAGATTTATTCTTCGTAGGGCTACTAATTAAATTTTCCTGTAACTCCACATCATAGGGCATAGTATCCAAATCATTAATAATCTCATCAACGATGCGATAACGATGACGTAAATCAACCTCCAACATTTTGCGCAAAATTCGAGCAAAACTAGGAGTAACCTTAATTTCTTGTTGCCAAAGCAGCTCTCCAGTCAACTCATCACAGGGTAAATCTTTCGGGGGTTTTCCCGTCATCAAATATAAACAAGTAGAGCCAAGGGCATAAATATCACTACTATAAACTGGACGCATCGCCAATTGTTCCGGGGGTGCAAATCCCATTGTACCCACTGCAAACTGAGTAAAAGCCGTTTGTCCATAATTTTTAGCTAACTGGGTGTTAACCTGATCTTTTACCGCACCAAAATCGATTAATACTAACTGTCCATCTTGCTCTCGGCGAATAATATTGGCAGGTTTGATGTCTCGGTGAATCATTTTAATAGAGTGAATGTACTTAAGCACAGGAAGTATCTCCGCTAAAAATCTTTTAGTGGCTGTTTCGCTTAATACTCCATTTTTTTTCACTTCTTGTTGTAAATTTTGCCCCTTAACAAGGCTTTGCACAAGATAAAATCTTTGATTATCTTCAAAATAATCTAGAAGGCGAGGTATTTGGGGGTGATCTATTTTTCCGAGGGTTTTGGCTTCTCTTTGAAATAAATCTAAAGCCATTTGAAAAGCATCAGCATCAGTCGATGATGGACGCAATTGTTTAATTACACAAAAAGGATTACCCGGAAGGTTTAAATCAACACCCAAAAATGTTGCACCAAATCCACCTTTACCAATTTTTTTAATAGCACGGTAACGATTATGTAAAACCAATTCTGCACCGCAAGCCTGACATTCTTTCAGATTGGGATGATTCTGCGGTTGACTACAAGATGGGTTTAGGCAGTAGCTTAAAATCATTCAGCAGTATTCGTTTTGCTTTGTTGATATTGATATTATTAGTATATATCATTGACTCACTCCTTGAATTTGAGTGTTTCTCTATTTTTATCTTGAACCGACAATTTTTAAGTTAATATTTTTATTGTCAATTGGCTATTTTTTATGTCTTAACAGTTGTTGAAATGCCAAAATACAAGGTGTCTAATTTTTCTCAACCACTAACAATATTTTACATATTACCCATGTTTCAAAAAATTTTTTCTTTAGGTATTTCTTTTTCTCTCGTGTTTTGTTATCAACTACCTGTTTTTGCTGATAATATCGTCCATCAAATTAGAGAAAGAGGCATTATTCGTGCGGGTTATCGCCCAGATACTGTACCCTTTGCTTTTCTTGATGAAAATGGTCAGCCTGTGGGCTACGCTATTGATATGTTGGAATTAATTCGACAAGAAACTGAGGAAAGATTAGGTAAACCCATTGACATAGAATTTGTAGATCTCGATGCGGGCGATCGCTTTTCCCAGATTCAAGATGGTACAATCGACATTGAGTGTGGCTCAACTACGGTGACTTGGGAGAGGAAAAAACTTGTTGATTTTTCCGTGAGTTACTTTGCCAGTGGTACTCAGATGATTGTTAATCGTAATAGTGATTGGGCAAATGCTGAATCTTTGGCCGGGGCAAAAATTGCCGTTATTCCTAACACTACCAATGAAACTGCAATCAAGGGTTTTGCTAAAGATGCTCAATTTGTGATGGTAGAAAATGAAGATGAAGGATGGCAGTTAGTGCAAAAAGGAGAAGTTGTGGGCTTTGCTGGAGATGGTATTTTATTACAGGCTTTAAAAAAAGCTGTTGGTGATGCTGACAATTATGAAATTGTACCAGAATTTCCTTACATGATAGAATCCTATGCTTGTAGTTTACCCCACAATCAGTCTCAATGGCGTAATATTGTAGATTATAGTCTTGTGAGTTATATGCAGGGAGTGGTTACAGATGTTCCGAGTTCTAGGATTATTTATGAACGCTGGTTCGGAGAAAGTGGCGTAACGCCCTATCCCATCGAAACCATGGCAGACTATTTTCAAGGTATTGTTAATGGTTATCAATGGATTCCCGTAGAAGGCAGATATTAATTATTGGTTTAGGCTTTGTTGTATGAATAAAAAAATAGATAGCTCACTTCCATGAAAAAGAATGTAACTTATTCTTCATTAACTATATAGCTATCTGGTTTTGAAGTTTGTATCATAATATTAAGTAACAAA
>PXEJ01000052.1 GCA_003566215.1 Cyanobacteria bacterium T3Sed10_376R1m
TAGTTTTTAGCAGATAAACCTAATTTAGGCTTAATGGTACATCCTAAGAGAGGACGACCATATTTGTTTAACAAGTCACGCTCAACGGTGATACCGTGAGGAGGTCCTTGGTAGGTTTTGATTAAAGCAACGGGGAAACGAATATCTTCTAAACGTAATGCACGAAGAGCTTTAAAACCGAATACATTACCAACTAAAGAAGTTAATACGTTGGTGATAGAACCTTCTTCAAATAGATCTAAAGGATAAGCAACGAATACGAAATATTGATTATCTTCACCTTGTACAGGCTCAACGTTGTAACAACGACCTTTATAACGATCTAAGTCAGTTAGGCCGTCGGTCCATACAGTAGTCCAAGTACCAGTAGAAGATTCAGCTGCTACTGCTGCTGCACATTCTTCAGCAGGAACTCCAGGTTGGGGAGTCATTCTAAAACAGGCTAATAAATCGGTATCTTTAGGGGTGTAATCAGGGGTATAGTAGGTTAAACGATAGTCCTGAACACCAGCTTTAAATCCAGCTTGTGCCATTCTTGGCATCCTCCAAATATATAAATTTTCTTTATAGCTTTATTCTTAACAACCTCTAAAAATAGAAGTTTGTTTTTAGGTTTTTGCTTTTCGAGTTTCAATCTTATCACGAAGGGGGATCATCTTTTTTCAGAAAAAATTTTTTTTAGATTAATATTTGTTCTGATTTTTATTAATTTAACTAATCTGATATTTTCTCTTGATTACGCTTTTATAGGCATTAATACCGCTTTTTCTTGCCTTCTCTGATTCTAAAATGGTATTTTCTAAACATTTCTTTACATTATTTTTCAAGAGTAATTAAGAAATTATTATAATGATTAAAAATACTTATGTGAACCGACAACAAATATTGTCTAAAAAGAATAGAACTTCAAAAAAAATTAACAAAGGGAATTATGTTCAAATTTATATCCTACCCCTCTGACAGTGAGAATTAGTCTAGGATTGTTACAGTCTTGTTCTATTTTCTTCCTAATTTGCCCTATGTGAACATCTACAACACGGTTATCCCCAATGGGGTTGTTATCCCATACTTGAGTAACTAAATCTTCCCTACGCCAAACTTTTCTAGGATGACTAGCTAAAAAGTAAAGTAGATCAAACTCTAAAGTGGTCAAATTAATAATATTTCCGTTGAGTTGAACTTCTCTGGTTTCAGGATTAATTATTAAATCATCAATAATAATTTGATTATTCATCGAAGAGCTAACTTGAATTTTTCCCTTTCTTTTGAGAATTGCTTGCACTCTAAATTCCAACTCCTCTAAATCAAAGGGTTTTGTAATATAGTCGTCTGCCCCTGTTATAAAACCTTTTTTTTTGTCTTCTAAATCCGTCCTACTCGTTAACATCAAGACAAAAACATCTCTCCTATTTTGCATTTCAGTACATAGATTGTATCCTAAAATATCAGGTAAATTAATATCTAAAATAACGAGATCCGGCTTAAAATTAATAAAAATTTCCGTTGCTACTTTTCCATTTTGTGCATATTGAATTTCGTAATCCTTTTTTTTAAGAAAACGACTAACAAGATTGCCAATATTGACATCATCATCAACAATTAAAATTTTAGGAGGAGTTGTAATCATCTTGTTTTATAGTTTTAATTAGCTGTCAAAAAACTAGATTTTTAACTTATTTTATCGTTAAACTATTAATGTTTTAGAGGGTTATAAAAATTACAGTTAATCCAATTGTACAGTATATTTATAGATCGTGAAAAGGAAATAGAATTAGTTAATAAAGGTTAAAATATAAGTAAAGATGTATGTTGAGCGAAGTATTTAATTCTGACTATAATGGTAATGAACAAATGATAAAAGCTTTAATAATCAAGGTTGAAACTTAAAATACGGATAAATTTAAGAGGTAAAAGCAAATTATGAATGATTTAAGTCCTTATGAAAGACTTGGGGTAACAGAGTCTGCTTCTTTTGAAGAAATTCAAAGGGCAAAACAAGAACTTCTACAAAAATTTGAGGGTGATAGTAAGTTGCTCGAAAATATTGAGATAGCTTATGATGCAATTATTATGGAACGCTTAAGACTAAGACAAGAAGGAAAAATTAAAGTTCCAGAGCAAATTAGGTTTCCTGAAAAAACTGTAGAGATCAAAAAACCATCTCCACCTTTTAATTATCCTAGTTTACCGAATAAGTCTCCCATCTGGCTACAGAATTTGGTAGATCAACCTTCTCCCAAGGAGATTGGTATTAGTGGTTTGATCTTTTTAGGCTTAGTGCTACTTAGTGTTTTTAGTCAAGACTCACAAATATTACCTCTTTTGTTAACTTTCGGTGTGGGCACAACATTTTTCTTTATTTATCGTAAGGATAAGTCATTTTGGAGATCTGTGGGTATCTCTTTTGTTGCTTTTGTTTTAGGTATTACTGTTAGTAGCATTTTGGGAAATATCTTACTAGATTCTGGTTTAACTCTCACGTTTACGAAAGAGCAATTTATTAGTGTTTTTACTTTTTCTGTTTTGTGGTTAGGTGGTAATTTTACTCGTTGATTAGTTTTTTATTAAATATTTACATTAATAATTGTGTGTATGGGTGATTTTTAATTTTTTTGAGCTTGTAAAGGTTGTGTTAATTAATTATTAACTTCAAACTAATCATTTTGATTTTGGAGTGATGTCTGTGGTTTTTATTGATGAATTGAACCATCAGGCATTATAGTTCCTTTTAGTTTACAATTTGTTAATATTGCTCCACTAATATTGGCATTTTCTAGGTTGGCGTTGGTTAAATCTGCGTTGGTTAAATCTGCATAACTGAGAGAAGCATTAGAGAGATTTGCTTTTTTGAAGTTCGTATTTTGAAGGTTGGTATGACTCAAATTCCCTTGGGAAAGATTTGCTTGAACAAAAATTGATTGACTAAGATTACTTCCATCAAAATCAACTTGATAAAGATTTGCTTGGGTAAAATCTACTTTTTGAGATTTAGTGTTTATTAGTTGTGTTTGAGTAAGATTAGCTTTTTTGAATTGTGTGGGATATTTTTTACTACTACTTGTCAGAATTGCTAAATCTAAGTTTGCTTTACTTAAATTTGCGTTATTAAAGTTTGCACCTGTTAATGTTGTTTGAATAAGATTTGCCGATGTAAGATTGGATTTTTGAAAATTGGCTCTCTCTAGGTTTGCATAGCTAAGGTTAGTATGAATTAGTTTTGCTTGGGAAAAATTACTCCTGTTGATATTACTTTGCTTTAGATTAGCGTTGGTTAAATCAGCTTGATAAAAATTTATTTTTCTTGCTTCAATGTTTTGTAAGTTGGCATCGGTTAAGTTTGTTTGAGATAGTTTGGCTTTGGTTAAGTTAACTTTTTTTAGATTAGCTTGATGAAAGTCAGATTTAGATAAGTTATGTTTTTGTAAGTTCCATTTGTGAGGTTGAAAGTGATAATGGGATAGGTCACATTTGATACATTTGCTATTTTCTGAGAGTTGATTAATGTCTTTTTTCTCAAACGCCATGGCGGAGGGGGTAAAAGCAAGATAAGTGGATAAGATGATTAATAGACAAATGAGGTGGTGATATATTTTGTTTTGTTTGCTCATGGATTTATTAATGTCAGGTTATTTGATGATAGTTTACTATGAATGAAGTATTTAGGGTTTATAAAACTTTGTACTGGGAAGATAGATTTTATTGTTTTATTTGTTAATCAATAA
>PXEJ01000328.1 GCA_003566215.1 Cyanobacteria bacterium T3Sed10_376R1m
AACCGTCGTATCTGCCTCCTCCGCAGACAGTGGCTTGAGCACCTAAATCCGCAGATTGAATTTCAAAGGCGGGGTCAGTATAATAGTCTAATCCCCTTACTAATCGAGGATTTAAGTCATAGGAAATATTTAAGTCTGTCAACAATTGGCAAACTTGAGTAAAGTGTTTTGCCGATTCTCCACTGAGATAATCAAGAATTGAAGGGGCATTGTTGGCAATTTCTTGAGTTTTTTTGTCTTTACTGTCTAAAATTCTTAATGGATTTCTAGTTAACCTATCCTGAGAGTCTTTGTCTAAATCGCTTTTATAGGGGTTTAGGTAGTCCACCAATGCTTCTCTATATCTTTGTCTGTCATCCCCACTGCCGACAGAATTAAGTTGTAAGGAAAGGTTTTTAAGACCTAATGCCGTTAAAATATCCGTGGCGATCGCCATTACCTCCACATCGGCACGGGCAGATTTTACCCCCAATAATTCCAAACCAATTTGGTGAAATTGACGTTGTCTTCCTGCCTGAGGGCGTTCATAGCGAAACATTGGGCCAGTGTACCATAGTCGTTGCACTTTGCCCCCTGATGATAATTTGTTCTGAATGTAAGCTCGTACCGCTCCTGCTGTACCTTCTGGACGTAAGGTTAAATTGCGATCGCCCCTATCCGTAAAACTATACATCTCCTTACCTACCACATCCGTAGCTTCTCCAATGCCCCTTTCAAACAAAGGCGTTTGCTCAAAAATAGGAGTTCTAATCTCTTGATAACTAGCACGAGTGAGAATTTCAAAAGCTGTTTTTTCCAAAAATTGCCAATAAATCATTTCATCAGGTAAAATATCTCTCGTACCACGAATTGCTTGAATTTGTTCCATATTTACTAAAAATTATAAAAATAACTAAAACTGTTCTTTAATTAAACTGAATAAAACTAATACAAATAAAGTTTTCTTTGAGTAACTAAAAAAAGAATCATCTTGTTTCGATAGAAATTCTAAATCATTGGTAAAAATTTTAAATTAAGTTCCCCCCCAATTTGCAGGAGGCTAGGGGAATCATATTTTCATGACTCATCTAAGATTGCGACAATATTATAATTATCTCAATTAAATAAGATAACTGATTTTTAAAATAACCTAGAATAACAATTACTAAAAAGTCTTAATAAAATCCTGAACTTCTGCTAAAAATTCTTCCGTTGATTCATAGGGCAAAACATTCCTCCCAGAAATTTTTTTTCCCTCCAAATTAAGCATATTTTGTTTATATAACTCGATTCTTTGATCAGGAGACTCCTTAAAACCATCCTTACTAACACTGGTTGCTTCTTTTCCCATCAACAATAAAGTTTTTTGCTCCATTGTTTTCATTAGCTTCGTATAATCCTTACGCCAAAAACCAGCTAAAAAGGAAAATACAGCATAACGATTTTTAGGATTTAAACCACCTTTTTCCAACATATCCAGCCATTGATCATCAACATCTTTTTCTTGGGCAAATAATTGTTTAACCGAAAAAGATCTAATAAATTTACGCCCTTGAGCATACTTATAAAATAAACTACCAACAAAAGAATCGAAAAATAAATTCCAAATAATTTCACTAATTTTACGATTACCTCCATTAGTCATAATGTTCCAAGCAGGAGGACCAGATAAAATTAAACCTTTGATGAAATCACATTTTAAATCCCCAGCACTCATATAAATTGCAATGGGAAAAGACGCTCCTTGTACTACTAAAATGACAGGTTTTTTGACCACATTTTCTAAGAAAAAATTTAGCTGCATTGCCCAATCTTTTGGATCATAAGCAATACGAGGTAAATCACTTTTTCCACACCCTAATAAATCTGGATTATAAATTTTATAAGAAGCATTCTTGTTAGTAAAATGTTCTAAAAAACGATTCCAAAAAATCCCTGATAAACCAACTCCAATAGGATGAATTAAAACTAAAGGAACTTGATTATTCTCATCTGTACCATACTCAGTATAAGCACAGTTATATTTTTTCCAGTTATAGTATTTTGTTTGTGTTAAATTAGGCATATTAAGTATAAGTAAATTATTTCAGCAAAAGAAAATTGAGTTAGGATAAAATTATTAAACAAAAAAATATGTTGTATTTAAATCATATTTAGGGAACTATAACTTTTAGCCGTCCAAACTATTTAGTATAAATTATATTGAGTCGTTACTGAAAAAATCAGTAAGGGATTGAATGACCCTTGGAACTTTGTAAACAAATATCTTTCATCGTCGATAGTGATTTAAATTGTTTAGAAACAGTTTTAGCCCAATATGAGACGCTAAAATCTGATGGGATTAATCATGAAGACTGGCTCGAGTGTCAACTCGCTTTGGCTGAGGGGTTTACTAATGCTGTGCGTCATGCCCACAAACATTTGCCCCCAGAAACTGCGATCGAAATTCAAATTACCATTACTCCAGTTTATTTAGAAATTAAAATTTGGGATTATGGACAATCCTTTAATTTAATCTCATTTAAAAAACTCACATCTAATTCAGAAGAATTAAGCATTGGGGGTAGAGGAGTAGAAATAATCAACAAAGTTGCCGATGAGTTGAGATACGATCGCCACTTTGACAATCGTAACTGCTTAACGATCAAAAAAAGTTTAGTTCACTGAACTAATCACATTCGCACTTGTTTAGGGACTTCTTTTGCCACTCATGTTAAAGAAAACTCCTTCAAATTCAAAAGAGCTTAATCTTCTCTATTTTCTTCAAGAAAAGATTCAAAATCAAACTCATCATCTTTTTGTTCACCACTACCCATGGGTTCATCTCCAGAAATAGGATTGATGGCAGTTTTCAGGCTATCAGTATCATCTACCAAAGATTCTAGGTCAAAATCTTCAGAATCATCTTCCGATAACTCCAAATTAAGATCCAATTCATCATCAGAAAAATCAAAACCAGAATTTAAAGAAGACTCATCCATGGAAAAAGATTCTACCTGAGACTCAGAAGACTCTAAACTATCGAAGGAAAAATCATCGTTATCGCTGCTATTGTCATCATCAAACAAAGCAACATCTAACTCTTCATCCGAGGAAGACTCTATGGTTTGAAAAGAAAAATCGTCGTCATTATCCTCAAAAGCACTTAAATCGTCCCTTGATAACTTATCATCATCTTCATCATCAAATAACTGCACTTCAGCTTCCGAACTTTGAGCAGATTCCAAACTATCAAAACTAAAGTCTTCCCCATCATCGGCTAATTCTGCTTCTGATTGGGCAAAAAGATCTACTTCATCAGAATCATCAGACTCAAAACTAACTTCGCTTTCCCCTGATTCAAATAACTGGACATCTTCTTCCGAACTTTGGGCAGACTCCAAGCTATCAAAACTAAAATCTTCCCCGTCATCAGCTAATTCTGCTTCTGGTTGGGCAAAAAGATCTACTTCATCAGAATCATCAGACTCAAAACCAATTTCACTTTCCTCCGATTCAAATAATTGCTCTTCTAAACTTGGGGCAGGTTCCGAACTCTCAAAACTAAAATTTTCTTCCTCCTCAACAACACTGTCATCGGATTCGGTAAACATTTCCATTCCTTGATCATCCTCTGACAAAAAAGGATTATCGTTTTCATCTTCTTCGATTGTCTTTTCTATGGTGGTTTGCGCATCTGATTTTATCTCGTCATCGCTAAAGGAATCAACGATAGAATCAACAAAACCAT
>PXEJ01000164.1 GCA_003566215.1 Cyanobacteria bacterium T3Sed10_376R1m
GACAATCATTTCTTGTCTATTTTCTTGTGCAAAATTTCAAAAATCCACCTAAAACGGCATTACTAAGGGATGTGAATTTTCATCAAGCAATATTAAATGATAGAATGCTACTTTGTTAAAACTAACTTTAGGGATTTTTGTTCTCAGGAAAAAATAAAAGCATTTTATGACAAATAGACAATTAAACTGGAAATTATTAACCAAGGATGTAGAAAGATGGAATTTTCTGCGACAACATGATCAAGATGAGACAATTATTAACCTCGAAGGTGTAAATTTAAGTAATTGCAATCTTGAGAATGCTAACTTAAGTAATTGTAATTTAAGTAATTGTAATTTAATTGGTAGCAGTTTAAGATTTGCTGATTTACGACACTCTAATTTAAGTCATTCTAACTTAATTGGGGTTAATTTAAGATTAGCTAATTTACGAGGTTCTTATCTAGTTAATGCACAATTAAATCGAGCGAATTTAAGCGAAGCAAACATGATCCATTGTACTTTAAATGAGTCTGATCTGAGCCATAGTAATTTATATGAAACTGAGTTAATTGGCTCTTATTTATACAAGACAAATTTAAGTTATGCACAATTAGTTAATACTCATTTAACTAAAGCTTATCTCTTATTGGCAAACTTAGATTATGCTGTTCTTAACAATACTGATTTACGTTGGGCAAATTTAACTCAAGTTGATTTAAGTAAGAGTGAAATTATATTTATTAAAAAATAAGCTATTTAACATCAATACAAACCGTTTAATTGTTAGTTTTTTTAAGGATAAAGTATTACGAATTTGCAGATGACTAATCAAGACGAAACAGCAAATAAATATAGTCATTTAACTGCTATTAATAGAGAATTTTTATCGTTTCCTGCTAAGTATTTACTAAAACATAATTTATTACGGGGAAAAATTTTAGATTTTGGTTGTGGTTTTGGTAGTGACGTAAAATTGTTAGCCAAAAAATCTTTAGATGTTGTGGGGTATGATCCCTATTATTTCCCCGATTATCCCATTCAAAAGTTTGATACTATCTTTTGTTTTTATGTACTTAATGTTTTGTTTTCAGAATTTCAAGAAGAAGTAATAATGGAAGTTGCCCAATTGTTAAAACCATCTGGGAGAGCTTATTTTGCGGTCAGACGTGATTTGAAAAAAGAAGGTTATCGAAAACACTTTGTTCATAAAAAAAATACTTATCAATGTTTAGTAAAGTTACCTTTTGAGTCCTTATATCATGATCAGTTTTGCGAAATTTATGAATACAGGCATTATAATCAAAACTCAAGAATAGCTAATAATTGTATTTTTTGTAATCCCTATAAAAAACTAACTTTAATTACAGAATCTACTTTAAGTTATGCTATTTTAGATGGTTATCCTCTTACTAAAGGACATAGTCTTATTATTCCCAAAAATCACACTGCTGATTATTTTAATTTATCTTATAAAGAACAAAAAAATTGTTGGCAGATGGTTAATTTTGTTCAAAAGATATTACAAAAAAAATATAATCCTGATGGGTTTAATGTTGGTTTAAATGTTAATCGTGCTGGGGCTCAAAAAGTTTTACATACTAATATTCATTTAATTCCTCGTTATCAAGGGGATAATAATGGTCAAAAACATGGTATTCGTTGTGTAATTCCTTGATTTTTAGAATGAGTCTTTTTGATCAATACTTTCGATTATAATAATTGAAGTTTAGTCACATTTAGTATTCATGGTAATTGTTAATCAAATGAACAAAACAAAACTAAAGTCAAGGGCGATCGCACTTTTAACGACACAGTCAGTCATTGCAACTACCTTATTAACTTTATCAATGTTAATAGCTCAAATTTCTCAGGAAATAAAACCTGCTTACAGTAATGAAAATATTGAAGAAAATCTTTTACTAGCCCAAAATAACCAAGAAAGAGTTCGATTAGCGGTAATGGATTTTGACTACAGTAGTATAAGTAATCCTAGTTATTTAAACTTAATCGAAGGTTCAGGCCGTGGAGTTAGTGATATTGTCGTTAATCAGTTGGTAGAATCTGGACAATATCGAGTTATTGAACGCAGTCGTATTGACACTGTCCTCAATGAACAAAATCTAGGGGCCAGTGGCAGAGTTGATACATCCACCGCCGCCGAAATCGGTCGTTTATTGGGAGTAGAATTAGTCATGGTAGGATCTATTACTCAATTCGACTTACAGGATAGAAATACAGGGTTTGGGTTCGCTGGTTTTGGCTTTGGTAATCAAACAAAAAAAGCCCTTGTTACTATTAGCACTCGCTTAATTAATACTACGACTGGGGAAATTTTGATGAGTGCCGAGGGTAAATCGGAAGTCACTCAAGTTGATGGGCAGTTACGAGTAAGGGGAATTGGAGGAGGTACAAGTACCAATAATCATGCCACTCTTTTGACCACTGCCACCCAAGACGCAGTAAAAGATATTATTGCCAGAATGGATGAAAAAAGAGGCGAACTAACTTCCATCGCCAAAGTATTACCGACGGCATCAGGATTAGTAGCAGATGTGGCAGGAAATAGTGTAATTGTTAACAAAGGTAATCAACATGGTTATCGTCAGGGGTTAAAATTATCCATAGGAAGAGTATCACGAGAAATTAAAGATCCTAGCACCGGGCAGGTGATTCGTCGTGTCACCGAGCAAGTGGGAATTGTTGAAATTAATAATGTTGATGCCAATTCTAGTGAAGGGCGTATTATTTCTGGTTCAGGTTTGCGAGTAGGTGATATTGCTTCTCCCATGGAATAGAGCAATTTTGGTTGCTCTTAGGTTATGTTTAATGATGCAAGATGTCAAAAAAAATTCATAGTTGGCTATTTGTTTGCTAATCTCTAAAAAATAGGCATTTTACGTCATAGAGCAGTAACTGAGCAAAAATACTCATGGTGAAACAATTAAATTTATTAGGTCAAGGTCAAATTATTCCCACAGCATTGCATTCAGAAATGGAACGGTCATATTTAGAATATGCCATGAGTGTGATTGTGGGACGGGCTTTGCCTGATGTGAGGGATGGTTTGAAGCCTGTCCATCGGCGCATTTTGTATGCTATGTATGAGTTGGGATTGAGTCCAGATCGTCCTTTCCGTAAGTGTGCAAGGGTGGTGGGAGATGTTTTGGGGAAATATCACCCCCACGGGGATCAAGCGGTGTACGATGCCATGGTGCGGTTGGTACAGGACTTTTCTAGTCGTTATCCTCTCCTCTCAGGTCATGGAAATTTTGGTAGTGTGGATAATGACCCGGCCGCCGCCATGCGATATACTGAGACGAAATTAGGTGCGATCGCATTTGAAACCATGCTAGAGGAGGTCAACGAGTCAACGGTTGACTTTAGCAGTAATTTTGATAATTCCCAACAAGAACCCGTGGTTTTACCTGCAAAACTGCCTATTTTGCTCTTAAATGGCTGTTCTGGTATTGCGGTGGGTATGGCAACAAATATTCCTCCCCATAATCTGGGGGAAGTGGTAGATGGTTTGATTGCCTTGATAGATAACCCTGAGTTGAGCGATGAAAAATTGATGAAGTTAATCCCTGCCCCTGATTTTCCTACGGGGGGAGAAATCCTCGATAAAACAGGGATTCGGGATGCTTATTTGACAGGGAAGGGAATTGTGCCAGTAAGGGGTGTGGCTACCATTGAGCAAATGAAGTCTCATAAAAAACGCAGTC
>PXEJ01000271.1 GCA_003566215.1 Cyanobacteria bacterium T3Sed10_376R1m
ACGCGATGTGCGATGATTGATATGGATTAAACGACATGAATAGATCTACCACCATTGCATTAGGTATCGTTACTGGCTTTCTTTTCTCCGCCACCACACCCGTAGCGCACGCGGAGCCCTCACACCCGGGAAGCACCCGGTTCACCTTCGGCGGGAGCGTCTGGGGAACTGTTTCTTACGCGGAAAACGAGTTCTTCAAGATTGCGTTATCCGAAGATCCCGTCGACCGGCTCAAGGAGTGGGTGGAGCACGGGACCGTCACCGACCTTTGTTACGCCATGGTGGGGATTCACTATTTTGACGAAACGCTGTTCGCGGAGCTTCGGGAGGAGTATTCGGGTCGGGATCTGGTGATCTGGGATCAGATCGGATGTCTCTTGGATAGCCAGCCCCTCGAAGTCGTGTTCGAGCGCATCGGCTCAGGAGCCTATACCCGGCGGGTGGAGCTGGGGATCGAAGGGGGGGGGCCTCCGGTTGACCGGTGGGACGAGTGGGACTATGGGGGGCGTGACGAGCGGGACGACGATTGGACCCTCGAGTCGATGTTGGACTTCGATGACGAAGGGGAAGACGAACCCGCCCCCGTTTCCGTGGTAATCGGTGACATGCCGGGTTTCCTATTGCACTCCGAGGAGGAAGGGGGTGACGTCCTCGTAACCGAAAGGCCCTGGATTTGGGTGACCGAGGACGAGGAACGTCCTCCGGAGGTCCGCGATACGCAGAGGGGTTTGCATCCCCCGACACGGCCGGAATGATCGTGTGTGATCGAGGTATCGTCCGGGGGCCGGGGAATTGAATGAGGAACGAGGCGTTATGGACGTACACGATCTCGATCGAAGGAAATTGAGCCAGAACGCGGAAGCTTTCATTGCGCGTGAGTACGAAAGCTGCCCGCCGGCGATGATCGAGACTCTGCGGTACTGTGTGGAACCGGATTGAGTCCCAGGCAGCAGGGTGGGGAGAATCTGCCGACACCAGGCACCGACGCCATATTCCGCGTGAAAAAAGCTTGCCCATCAGCCGGGTATTCTCCAGCCTTCAGACCTGTGGTCGTTTCCACGGAATCGGCCGGAAAACCGCATTAGAATCCTGAAAAGTCGCTATCCCGAAAAAAGAAGTGACGGGGCGAAGCTCGTTCGGGATACTGTCAGGCGGCCAATTTGACCAGCGGAGTGGGGAGAGATTTTCCGGGTTATACGCCGCCAGGATCACAAAAAAGCCCTATCGCAAACATCACCTCGCCGACTCTGTTGCGGGATCGCAAAGAACAGTCCGGTGTGTGTGCCGAGCGACAGCGGCATGCCGCCAAACCACACGCCGGGAACTGCGAGGGGGCTCGTCGGCAACGGCGAGTCCTACCTTAATGGCAAGAAATAAACACCGATGATGCAATCCAACCCCTCATGGCAATACGATGAATTCAAAACAGTCGGACGTGACTACGGCAGTCAGTCCGAAGTGGACGTTTACGATTCGAGCCATGCTGACTTTCGAGACATCAAGGCAGAAAGTAATCATGTGCTTGATACACTTGGAATAAAGCGAGGCGATGCCATTATTGATTTTGGTTCAGGCACCGGCACATTTGTCGTCGAAGCCGCGAGAAGAGGAGCGAGGGTCAGTGCGGTTGATATTTCTCAGGCGATGCTCGCTCGAGCAAAGGCCAAGGCCGATCAGGAACGAGTCTCCGGTATCGAGTTTCATCATGCTGGGTTCCTGACCTACGAGTATCCGGAGGGTTCTGCGGATGCCATCGTGACCACCTTTGCGTTCCACCATCTGCCTGATTTTTGGAAGGGAATCGCACTAAAGCGCATCCACCGTATGCTAAGGCTTGGCGGTCAGTTTTACATGCATGATGTCATTATCGAGGAGCCATGCGCACTTGAGAATATCATCCTTTTCATCAACAAACAGGAGGAGGCAGGAGGGAATTTCCTCCGTGAAGACGCCGAAGGTCATTTTCGGGATGAGTTTTCCACCTATGACTGGGCGATGGATGAGCTGCTCTCCCGTGCAGGGTTCAGCATCATCCGCAAGCACATCGAAGGCGGTGTTCTAGGCACCTACCTATGCAAAAAGAACTGAAAAAGCCCAACAAATCGGTGCCGGCAATTCCCTGAGCCTGGCGCCTCACACTGCGACTACCCTTCAAATTGTCCCAAGCAATGAGAGTGATACATCGTAAGCAATGAATACCCGGGCGAAGGCGGTACGGCGACAGCAGGCGAAGGCCTGGGCGAAGGAATATTCCGGAAATCGGATGATTCATGATTATAAGCGGAAATTCAAGATACCGATTGCCGCAGCCATAAACGATCTTGAGGCAATTGGCGTCCGCCTGGATCCAAGAGATGTGGCGAAAATCCGACTGGACCTACACCACCGCCATGTTCAACACCTTCCGAAGAAGACCTACCAGGAATTGTCGGACTTCTTGAACAAGGACGAGGAATTATTCTTCGAGGGGTTTTAACGCAATTCGCGGCAAGACAGATGGTGGCGAATAGGGAAGGGCAGGAAAACGTCACGTTTTAACATTTGATAGATCCACGTCCCGAATACACCCATCTTGCTTTCCGCCCCAATGCCAACCGACACGTCCTCGTTCCAATCGGCCGTGCCTCCCTCCATCGCCTCGCCCGATAGAGTCATGTATAAGTCGATAACTTTGTTGATTTCCTTGCTTGCCTTATTTGCAATCGGTTGTCGCGAGCTGGACCGCGAATCGGCTGAAGAGAACGAAAGGACGGCAAGGCTGGAGGCTATTATCGAAGCTATTTTGCATGACTGGGGCTCACCTAAAGAGTATGGCGAAGAATTACTGGAAGATAAGGACGCCGCGCAAAAGGTTTGGGAAGAAAGTATCTATTTTAATGTGGCCCTCCCGATTTCGATAGAAAAGGTTTTGCTATTTAGCTACTTTAGATGGGAATACTTTGATCGCGCGTATCGGCTGGCGGAGGAAATAGGGGATGGAGAGATAAAGACGCTTGTCAGATTTATATGGGGAGAGTGTCTGGAAGTTGAGACAAGGGCTTTATTCCGAAATTTTACAGCATCGATGCAGCCGGGATCTGTTCCGAAAAGTTATACGGATGAACCGACCTATATTAGAAATTTGTTTACCGAATTGATGGCGGGAAGGACGTACCTCCAAATGCGTGAAAGAGAGGGAGCGGTGCCTACAGTTTTTCCGGAACCTCGCGGAGTCCTTTATTTGGTATCATATCGTGCGAAAGAAAAAGGGCTTTGCGAACTTGCTGAGATATTACACGAGTTTGCGCGAGTTGAGTTGGGCTTGTGGGATATAGGCTTAGAAACAGACTATGAAGAACTTTCCAATCTGCGAGTCGCGGCTGCTGGTGAGCCTTTGGGATATTTTCGCTTAGCATCAATCTTGGCTGAATTTTTCATGGATTGCGGAAACGTATCGTACGCCGAGTTTTGGTGGAAGCAAGCATTTCGATTGCATTCGGCTCTTCGTGAGAAGGAAGATGGAAACAGATACTATAAAATACATAGGCATCTTTATAAAAAAATGACCGAAAGCGTCCCAGCTGAGATGATGCCTTTGCTGCGCGAACCTCAATGAAAGAACAGCACTGTATAGGGGGGAAACGCAGAAATGCGTTTTGACGTTCGAAAGAATCCGCCTTCGGAATACACACCTCTCTTCCCCCTTG
>PXEJ01000211.1 GCA_003566215.1 Cyanobacteria bacterium T3Sed10_376R1m
AAGAATAAGGAATTGCTACGCAATGCTAAAAATTGCTGGTCAAAATTCATCTCCCGTTGATTTGTCGTATATTTCTTTCTTGTTAAATGCAACGGGAGTCCTCTTTCGACATTTAAGATAGATTGATAGTATTTTGCTTCTTCTCCAAAACAGATATTTAACATTTCAGTATGTATTATACCCGGATTAAGGGCGATCGCACCTAACCCCGGGGGTAACTCTTGGGCTAATGCTTTAGTTAATCCTTCAATTGCCCATTTAGAAGCACAATAGGGAGCAACATTAGGAGAAGTCGAACGACCCCACCCTGAACTATAATTAACTATAATTCCTTTTTTTTGGTCAATCATCATCGGCACAACATGACGAATTACATTAAAAGTACCCTTGATATTCACATCAATTAACTGTGAAAAATCATCCTCAGAAACTTGCCAAAGTGATGCTAGATTATTAATAATTGCCGCATTATTGATTACTATATCAGGAATTTTGTCAAAAGATTTTACCCATGATTCTACTTGATTATTATTAGCTACATTGACCACACTAAAATAATGTTGAGGATATTTTTTTTGTAATTGTTCGATTTTATCAAAAGAACGAGAACAACCTATAACAGTATGACCAAAACTAATAAATTTTTCGGCTAAAGCTTTTCCTAATCCTTTACTAACTCCAGTAATAACAATGGTTTTTTGCACTACTTAACCTCATCAATAATTTTTAGCTAAAAGTTATTACAAATATTACCTATTACTATGACACAAGGGGAGAGAAATATATTAGCAGTTTGAGCCATAATATTATTTAAAGTACCATACCAAACCTGTTGGTTTTCTCGTCCAGCATTTTTGATAATAGCAATGGGGAAATTTTTAGAACGACCATTTTTGATCAAGAATTGACATATTTTATCCAAGTTTCTAGCTCCCATAAGAATAATTAAGGTGTCAACTTTACTCAGGGTTGCCCAGTCAATGGAATCAGGATTATGTCCACTAATGACGGTAAAATTTTGACTATTTTCCTTTTCTGTGAGGGGGATTCCTGCTAACAAGGGAGCGGCTAAAACCGACGATATACCGGGTACTAACTCCACAGAAGTATTAACTGTTTTTAAAACGGCTAATTCTGGGTTAATTCGTCCAAAAATAGCTGGATCTCCACTTTTAAGGCGAATTACAATGTTATATTGTTGGGCATAGTGAACTAATAGTTGATTAATGGATGTTTGAGGGGTACTGACTTTTCCTCCTCTTTTCCCGACACTTATTTTAAGACATTTTTCGGGAGCAATTTTTAAAATGGTACTATCCACAAGAGCATCATAAAGAATTACTTGAGCCTGAGTGATAAGACGATGCCCTTTGACTGTGAGGTAGTCTATCCCCCCTATCCCCGCACCGATAAAGTAAACAGTCATATTATCTGAGAGTTGTTGAACGGTATTTTAAATATCAACCTATTCACTTGAATTTAACTGGCAGGAATGGCTTTTTTTCTTGTCATTTTACGCCACCAACCCAGAAGGGTGCTAGCAACAAAAATACTTGAATATGAACCAGCTACAAAGCCGATAATCAGGGCAAGGGCAAAATATTTAAGGGTTTCACCACCGAATAGAAAAATGCCCACCAGAGGTAATAAGGTGGTAACACTGGTGTTGATAGAACGGGTTAGGGTTTGATTTACGGCAATATCAACGGTTTCGTTCATCGTTTGCGTGTCGAGGTGTTCATCTTTGCTAATTTCCCTGATGCGATCGTAAATTACTACGGTATCATTGACGGAAAAACCGATAATGGTTAATACCGCTACTAAAAAGAGGGTATCGACTTCCACCCCGTTAACCAATCCTAATACAGCAAAAAATCCTGTGGCAATTAGGGCATCGTGAAGTAGGGCTATAATGGCAAATATGGCGTAGTCTGTTTTAAAGCGAACGCTTAGATAGACGACTATACCAAAAAATGAGACTAAGAGGGCGAGAATTCCCGAGGTGAATAGTTCTTGACCGATACTAGGCCCTACGGTATCGATTTGAGCTGTTTCTGGATCAAATTCGCCTATTTCTCTTATCAGGGCTTCTTCTAGGGAAGTTCTACTTTCTACGTCAAGGGTTTGGGTGCGGATAGATAAACCCTGTTGGGCTTCTCCGACAATTTGAATACTACTATTGGCTAAGTTTTGGTCTTCTAATACTTGTCTTACTTGGTTGGCGGTTAGGGTGCGATCGCAATTTCCGGGTACATTACAATCTAACTCTAGCTGTAATCTTGTACCGCCCACAAAATCAATACTAGGGCGTAAGGGAGTGCCTATTACAGAATAAGAAACTACCATCGCCACAACACTTAAAACACAAAGAATAGCAGAGACACTCCACCATAACTTTTCCCATTTAACAACGCTAAAATGAATCATAAGATAAATAATTAATAATTAATAATTGTTAAGGGTTTTTTACCTTCAAATCGGGACAAAATAACTGAGGTTTTTGGCGCACAGAAGGAAAACCCAACACCGCAATCAAAAGGAAAGTACGACTACAGGTTAAAGCCGTAAACATACTAACTACAACCCCGATAGCTAAAGTAAAAGCAAAACCCTTTACCAATCCTGAACCTAGCCAAAATAAAGCGGCACAAGCAATTAAAGTAGTCACATTACTATCTATAATGCTGGAAAATGCCCTTGAAAAACCAGATTCTACCGCACGATATAAGGTTTTACCTCCCCGTAATTCTTCCCTTGTACGTTCAAAAATAAGTACATTTGCATCAACTGCCATACCGATACTCAGGATAAAACCAGCAATACCGGGTAAGGTTAAAGTGACTCCTGCTAGGGAAAAACAAGCTAGGGTTAATAAACCATAGATAATGAGGGCAAAATCTGCCAATATACCGGGTAAACGGTAGTAAATTCCCATGTAAATTAAAACTAATACTAAGCCAGAAAGGGCAGCGACAACACTACGGCGAATACTATCTTGTCCTAAAGTTGCACCTACGGTACGATTTTCCACAATCTCCACCGGCACTGGTAATGCACCCCCTTCTAGTTGCAAAGCCAATTCCCTAGCACTTTCGAGGGTAAAGCCGGGGTTTCCTCCAGAAATACTTGCCCTACCACCGGCGATTCCTGTACTTGCATATTCTGCGGATACACTAGGGGCGCTAATTAATTCGTCATCAAGGAAAATACCTAATGTTCTACCCGTACCAGCAATATCTCGGGTTAACTCCGCAAAAAGTTGTCCTCCTTCGTTGTTAAATTCTAAAACAACTTCCCACGTATTGCCCTGTTGAGATGGTTGATAGGTAGCCCGTCTGAGTTTTTCTCCGTTTAGCTCACTTTTAACAAATAAATTTTCCGACAAAGCCGAAATTTCTGCTTGTTTTTCCTCAATTTGAATAATTTGAGCTTCCCTTTGCTCCTCGTCTTCAATGGTTTGTGATTCAATAATTAACTGGGTTAATTCCTGTTGTCTCACGTCTAGTTGAGCTTGAATTTGAGGTTCTGTGGTTTGAACTCGAAAATCTAGTTGAGCAGTGCCTCCTAAGACTCTCTCCGCCTCTTGGGGGTCGCTTACCCCGGGGAGTTGGACGAGGATGCGATCGCCCCCCACACTCTGTACCACTGCTTCGGAAACCCCCAATCCAT
>PXEJ01000366.1 GCA_003566215.1 Cyanobacteria bacterium T3Sed10_376R1m
GGGGTCATCGTGTACCCAACATCCATCGTTTCCAACCCGTATTGGCTCCCCACAGTTCTTACATGTTACTTTGTTCATTTCTGTTTTTTCTCCTTCCATAAAATTAAAAATTATAATCATAATATTTTAAAGGAATATCAGCCATTCTGTATTGATTTCCACCTTTATCTTGCCAACGTTTTTTAGCTTTACTATATCTTACTCGAAATATAGGAGAATTAGGCTTTGATTTATAAATCCATTTCTGTTCATGTTGATTTACACAAACCCCACTAAATCCGCCTTCTACAAATTCAGGAGTAAATGAAGGATCGCGTTCGGCATCCATCTCTCTAATTTCAACTGTCTTGTCAGAAATTACATTAACGACTTCAAAGGGATAAACATCTGAATAACCAATCCGATTACAATACTTACCAATTTTCATTTCGTTCATATTAATTCCGTTCATAACCAATCCTTTCTTAATGATTGATAGTAATATATGAAATTATGAAAAGAATGTCAATAGAAAAATTCAACAGTCACACGACAAAGTTATCACAGAATATAATGGATTGAACGTGCGCTCCCCATCTTCTAAACTTCATAATATTAATTTAATAATATTCTCCCGTTAAATGAACTACCCAAACACTAAAGATGTTGGGGTTTTCTTGAAATATTCAAATAAAAATGGTAGCGGGAGTGGGATTCGAACCCACGACCTTCAGGTTATGAGCCTGACGAGCTACCTGGCTGCTCCACCCCGCAATAAATCATTATACAATAATTAAATTGAAAATCCTTTAAAATATTTTTAATTGGTGGGCCCTGAGGGAATTGAACCCCCGACCAAGTGATTATGAGTCACCCGCTCTAACCGCTGAGCTAAGGGCCCATAATCTATTATATTATATCAACACTTTTAATAACAGGATTAGAAGCAGAAAACCAAATCTTTTCGGAATCTCTAATAACTACTTTAACACCACTAACAATCTGTTCATCCTTATATAGATTGTCCGTAGCGATTTTATACGCCAAAAATTGACTTAAATCATGAAATTCATTTTTAATTTCATTATCTTTAATTACAAATACGCTTAAATTTTTGTTCATACATTCTCCTAACAACTATCTGTTATTTTTTATATAATCGCATATTTTCAATCAATTGTCAATGCTTTTTTAATTTTTTCATAAAATCAGCAATTTTTTTCATATGTTGAAAACTCCATCTTGTTTCTCCACAATCAAAAAAATACCAACTTCTATATCTTCCATCCCATTCTATAGAACCATAAAATCTCCTACGTTTGCGACAATAATTCAATCTCTTTGTATACAATGCCATTTGAAACATCATTCGCTTCAATTCCTCTTAACATCAATTTCAAAAGCTTACGACGCAAAATCAATCTGTCAGTCATTGTCATAAGAGGAAACAAATTAGCTATATCGGTTGATACATCATATAGTTCTTTTGTACATGAATCCATAATTATACCTTATTATATCCCGACAATTTTTCAGCATCATCCTTGTCAATCAATATCCATCTTTTAAATCTTCCATCAGGATTTTTAAATGCATTTAATTCTTCTTCATTAAAACAATATGCTGCCGCTTCAAAAAAACCATTATTAACAACACAAATTAAACTTTTATTTTCAGGTATATCAAAAAATGATGCAGGTAAAAGAAGAATTTCCTGTCCATCATAATTGTCAATCAAATATTCAGCTTTGCCTAATGCCTTGCCTGTTTCAATATAAAATCCCATAATTTACCTTTCTTATATTTTAAAATTGATCATATTTATTCAAAAATTCTAAACATTCATGCAAAGATGAAAAACTCTTTGAATCCATATGAGCTTCGTTAGCATCATAAACTGAACTATTGAAAATGTCAAGGACAATTCCATTTTTATTTTTTTCTATATGATAATCTATTCCTAAACTATCCAATTCACCTTCCCAACAAACATCATAATCTGTTTTATTTTCATCCTCATTCATCCTTTCTATTTTGATTTTTAACCACTATACTATATAACTATTTGCATGTCAATACTATTTTTATATTCCTGTAACCTTTTCCATGACTTCAATATATTCAACCCAACTTTAATCTTTTCTTGTTTAAGTTGATATTCCCTATATCTATCAATTGACCATTGAGTACGTTCTTGCGGGGTCATATATCTCAAATCATAATTAATATCTATATTATGCTTTTTGAAAAACTCCTTATATTCTGGAGTATCTTTGGAAGGTAAAACAGTTAATATTTGCTCCCATTGCCCCTCATAAATTACATGACAAGGCAAATCACATCTCCTAGCATTACTGTATAGAAAAACTCTATAAATGCCTTTTGTTTCAGAAAAAGAATATAATTTTTTTGCATAACCACTTTTAATTTGTTTGATTAGCATTAATCTTAAATTTCTACTCAATTCAATATTGTGCCGCTCTTTAAATCGTTTTTGTAAATGAGTAGCAATCTGATAACATTTTTCATTTGATAGTTTCGTCATATTAATTGCCTTTTAATGCATTTTAGATTCCGACATGACATTACGAACTATATTCGCCCACGTAGCTCTAATTTCGTCCTTTATGCCTTCATCTATCTGCTCCCATTCCTGGCGTAATCCTCGCCGATCCGTAAAGTCACGCTCAATTTCTGCAACTATCTTTTCTGCAATATCCATCTCAAGTCTCCTTTCCTGTTTACAACTATTTTTTTAATGCATTTTTACAACTATTTTTTTACCCCGAATACTGCACATTTCGCAAACCTTACAGTCACCTTTGCAAACACTCCAACCTTTAGGCTTTTCTAATTTTACATCTTTGACTATACAAAAGGTATTAGGTATTCCATCTTTCTGAAAATTAGAACCACTAACAATCAAATGCCTTATATTGGAAAAATTTAAATCCGATCTATGTGTATAACAATAAGTCTTTATGCCAAAACGATTTAAATACATTGCTATCTTTTCAGCCTTATTTAAACATTTTTGGCTATGGAAATCACCCGACTCATTGAAACGTAATTTCGTCCAAGGTAATTTCTTCAAAGAATTAATAGCAAGAAATTGTCCTGCAAATTCTTCGGCTGTAACATTTTTCCAAAAATCCATTTGTTTCATTCTATAAGGTAAAACTTCAGGCGTCATTGCAGTTTCAGCTTTTTTAGCATAACAAATATGAGTTCCATTATGATTATATGCCTTACATAAACCCATATTTAATGAAGGGCAAAGCGTAGCAGGACTCATATTAAATGTGCAAGTAGTAGATGGAAGTTTTGCATTTCCACTAGAAACAAGAGAATTTAATTTGTAATAACCTTTACCTTTACCAAATGTTAGAATCTGAAGTAACTCTTTAGAAGTAGGCATTGCAACTGACATTGTTTATTCCTTTCGTTGATTGAATAGAAATACAATATCACAGTTGAACAATAACGTCAATAACAAATTTAATTATTTTTTCTTTTGTTTGACTTTCTCTAATATTTCTTCTAAATCTTCAATTGCCATAGGAGAAACATATTTAGAAATTTCTTCTGCCATTTCTTCTTTTGTTTCGTCGGAAATATCTTCTTCATTTTCATCTTCGCAAAATAAAGCATTTAAAGCGTTTATACTATTTGCTAAAAAATTTACAAC
>PXEJ01000339.1 GCA_003566215.1 Cyanobacteria bacterium T3Sed10_376R1m
ATCAGGTGCATTGGCCTTTTATGCTCATGGGTCAAAAAACCCTCATGGATGCCTTGGCAGATGAGGTGGAAAATGGTAGGATAAGTGCGATCGGAGTTAGTAATTATTCCGCTGAAGATATGCAAAAGGCAACGGATATTCTAGCAAAAAGAAATATTCCCTTAGCGGTAAATCAGGTAAAATACTCTTTGGTTACCCGTAAAATCGAATCTAAAAATATCCTCAAAACTGCCCAAGATTTGGATATAACTTTACTTGCCTATAGCCCCCTAGCCCAAGGATTATTAACAGGAAAATATAATTTTAATAACTCTCAAAAACCTCAAGGGGCAAGAAAATTAGACTCCCGTTTTAAATCTAAAGGCTTGGAAAAAATTGCCCCCGTCTTGGAACTTTTAAAGGATATAGGCACAAAACATAATAAAACCCCCGCTCAAGTCTCCTTGAATTGGTTGATGGCACAGGATAATGTTATTCCTATCCCCGGAGCAAAAAATGCCTCACAAGCCCAAGAAAATGCGGGGGCATTAGGTTGGAGTTTAACCCCTGAGGAGGTGGGTAAATTGGATCAAATTACTCGCCCTTGGCTAAATTAATTTTTTCCACAGAATTAAGGCATCCGCACCAGTGGCTTGATAATATTTTTTTCTTTTTCCTGCCACTGTAAACCCAAATTTTTGGTATAAGTTGAGGGCAGTTTGATTATGTTCGCTTACTTCTAGGGTTGCTCTTTCTAAACCTTTTTTGATCGCTTCTTCTAATAAATGATTTAATAATATTTTTCCTAAACCTTGTTTTTGAAAGTCGGGATGAACTGCTAATATTGTTAGGTGGGCTTCTTCTACAATGGCCCAGAAACATCCCAAAGCAATTATTTTTTCTTTATTATTAATATTTATTGTAATAATTGATAAGGTGCTATTCGGACTTTCTATTTCTCTTTTATATCCTTCTAAACTCCATAATCCACCAAAGCATAGTTGATCTAATTCAATTATTTCTGTTAGATGTTCTTCGGTAAGGGGTTTTAATTTTATTTTTTCTAATGTCATTACTAATTATTGTTTTGAGTCACTTCTAAATAAATGTGATCTAAATTAACGGTTTGTCGGCTAATAGATGTTAGCTCAGTTTCATCAAAATAATGTATTAGTGTATCTAGGGGTAATGCTTCTGGTAATAGGAAAGCTAAATCCCCACCATAGTAACGATGTTCAAAGCCTTTTTCTTTCCCTTTTTCTATTGCTTTTTCTTCATTTTCTGTTTGTACTAAAATTATTTCTTGGGCAGGAATTAATTCTCTTAATTTTTCTAAAGTGCCTTCTGCTACTATTTTTCCTTGTTTAATAATGCCGATGCGATCGCACAATTTTTGAGCTTCATCTAATAAATGAGTAGTTAATAAAATGGTCATTCCTTGCTCTTTTAAACTTAGAATTAATTGCCAAATTTCATAACGTGCCTCAATATCTAAACCTGTAGTTGGTTCATCCAAAATAAGCAATTTTGGAGTATGAACTAATGCTACCGCAATATTAACTCGTCTTTGCATTCCACCACTCAAAGTCTCGATACTGCTATTTTTTCGGTCTAACAGACTCACACTTTGTAAACTATGGTTAATGGCCGATTTTAATTTAGTACCCTTTAATCCATAAATTTTACCAAAAAAAGCTAAATTTTCTGCACAACTAAGCTGAGGATAAAGTAAATTTTCTTGGGGAGCAACTCCTAATAAATATTTACTCTTTTGAGATAAATTTTCACCATTGATAGTAACACTTCCTCTGTCGTAATCCAATAAACCACAAATAATATTAATAGTGGTAGTTTTCCCCGCTCCATTTGCTCCTAATAACCCATAAATTTCCCCTTGTTTAATATTTAAAAATAAATCTTGTAAAACAGCTATTTTTCCGTAAAATTTTGTTAAATTTTGAATTTCTAACATTTTTTATTTTATTTTTTTTAGATACTATTGTTAATAATTTATCCTTGACCAGCTAACCAACCAGTAGTCCACGCATTTTGAAAATTGAATCCCCCTGTCACCCCATCAATATCCAAAACTTCCCCCGCAAAATATAGCCCCGGACAAATTTTACTCTCCATTGTCTTAAAATCTATTTCCTTAAGGGTAACACCACCGCAGGTAACAAACTCATCCTTAAATACCCCTTTCCCCTCTATTTTATAAACTCCCCGAGTCAATTCTAATGCCAACTTTTCTATTTCTTTTTTGTTAATTTCTGCCCAAACTTTTTCGCTATTGACTAAACTATAATTAACTAAACTCTGCCAAAGTCTTTTCGGAATTGAATATCCATTATAATTACTAACTTTTTGCTTTGCTATTTTATTTTTTAGTTGGTTTAATTCTTGTTTAATTGTCTCTAAATTATGTTCAGGTAGCCAATTAAGAGTTAAATTAATCTGATAATTATGGTCATATAAAACCCTTGCTCCCCATGCCGATAATTTAAGCACCGCAGGACCACTTAAACCCCAATGGGTTATCAATAATGGGCCTTGTTGTTCTAGTCTTTTACCTTTTGTAAGGGATAACTGAATATGGACGTTATCTGAACTAATTCCGGCTAAGTTATGGAGACGAGAATCTTTAATTTTAAAAGTAAATAATGAGGGTATAGGAGGTTGAATAGTATGTCCTAAAGACTGAGCCCATTGATAACCTAATTGATTGCTTCCTGTGGTAATTAAAATTTTATCAGCTTCTATTATTTCTCCTGACTTAAAGATAATAATATATTTATTTTCTCTTTTTTTAATAGTTTTAACAGGAGTTTTTATCATTATCTTAACCCCTGCATTTTTAGCAGCTTTAATTAAGCAATCAATAATAGTTTGAGAATCATCGGTAATGGGAAACATTCGCCCATCAGGTTCGGTTTTGAGCTTAACTCCCCTTTTTTCAAACCATCTAACGGTGTCTTGAGGTTGAAAACGAGCAAATGCTCCCCTTAATTCCTTGCCTCCCCGAGGATAATTAGTAATTAGTTGACTGGGATTAAAACAATGATGGGTGACATTGCATCTACCGCCCCCCGAAATTTTTACTTTGCCTAATACTTGATTGGTGGCTTCGATGATAGTAATGTCTGATTTGGGTTGATGGGTGGCAAAGCTAATCGCCCCAAAAAATCCAGCCGCACCGCCACCAATAACGATTATTTTTTGATTCATGTAAAAAATTAGATTTTTGATTTAAAAACAGTTAAATCAATTTTCTCTACTATATAAACGCTAATTACATCAAAGCACATTGAGCATGATGGCGTAACAGATGATCGCACAATACAAGGGCAACCATTGCTTCAACCATTGGCACTGCACGGGGTAGGACGCAGGGATCATGTCTTCCTTTAGCGGCGAGGGTAGTTTCTTGTCCTTGTTTGTTAACGGTTTTTTGTTCTTTTCCAATGGTAGCTGTGGGTTTAAATGCGGCTCTTAAAACTATATTTTCTCCGTTGGAAATACCTCCTTGAACTCCTCCCGAGCGATTGGTGGTGGTGCGGGTATTACCATTGTCATCGATATAAAATTCGTCGTTGTGTTCACTGCCTGTGAGGGTTGTACCGCAAAATCCTGAGCCGATTTCAAAGCCTTTGGTAGCGGGTAAGGACATGATAGCTTTGGCTAAATC
>PXEJ01000380.1 GCA_003566215.1 Cyanobacteria bacterium T3Sed10_376R1m
GACTGCGTTTTTGAGGTAAATAATAAAACCACCGTAGAGGAAGTCAACCAACTGCTCAAAAAAGCATCAAACACAGCACCCCTCCAAGGTATTTTGGGTTATGAAGAACGCCCCCTCGTATCCATCGACTATAAAGATGATCCCCGCTCATCCATCGTTGATGCCCCTTCCACCATGGTGATAGACGAAACTCAGATAAAAATCTTGGCATGGTATGACAACGAATGGGGTTATTCCAATCGCATGGCCGAATTAGTCGCCAAAATCGCTTCATCAATTAACAATTAACAATTAACGATTCAATTCCCCTGCCCTTATTAAGGGGGGCTAGGGGGGATCAAATCTAAGTAATGGTTTTACCTATCATTCTCCAACTATTACCAAAAAATAATTAAATTCTCTCCAAATTTAGGGGGGCTAGGGAGATCAAAACTTTATTTACACATATAAAAACATGGACAAAAACTTAAGAAATTACTGCCTCGTTACCGCAGCCTATTGGGGTTACACCATCACCGATGGTGCATTAAGGATGCTAGTGTTATTGCACTTTAATAAACTTGGTTATACCCCCATTGAAATTGCATTTCTTTTCCTTTTTTATGAAATATTCGGAATAGTAACCAACTTTTTAGGTGGCTGGATAGGTTCACAATTTGGCTTAAGATTAACCCTTTATGGGGGAATTGGTTTACAAATTTTTGCCCTAGTAATGTTAGGTTTCCTCAACCCCGAATGGGCCGTATGGTTTCAGGTGTTTTATGTCATGGTGTCCCAAGCATTTTCTGGAGTTGCCAAAGATTTGACTAAGATGAGTTCTAAAAGTGCGGTACGCTTAGTTGTACCTAAAGAAGCTGAATCCAAATTATTTAAATGGGTTGCCATTCTCACGGGTTCTAAAAATGCCCTTAAGGGTTTAGGATTTTTTGTTGGTGCGGCACTATTGGAGTTCACTGGATTTACCAATGCTTTATTTATCCAAGCAGGGGCTTTATTAATTATCTTTGCCACTGGTCGATTATTACCTAAAAATATGGGTAAAGTTAAAGCAAAAATTAAATTTAAACAGTTATTTTCTAAAAGTAAAGCGATTAATATTTTATCTCTGGCTAGATTTTTCTTGTTTGGAGCAAGGGATATTTGGTTTGTGGTGGCATTGCCCGTTTTCTTTCAAACTGAGTTAAATTGGACTTTCCTTCAAGTTGGAACTTATATGGCTTGTTGGGTAATTGGTTATGGTTTTATTCAGTCTTTTTCCCCTTCTCTTTTGGGACAAAATAAAAAAAGTTCTGCTCCCCAAGCCAAAACGATTCAAATTTGGACTTCGATTTTAACCATTGTACCAGTTGCGATCGCCCTTAGTTTTATGGCAGGATTTGATCCACAAATAGTAATTACTGGGGGATTAATTCTCTTTGGCATTGTCTTTGCCTTTAATTCCGCAGTTCATTCTTACCTCGTGTTAGCCTACACAGAAGATGATGACGTAGCTTTAAATGTAGGTTTTTATTACATGGCAAACTCAGGGGGAAGATTGCTCGGTACAATTACCTCCGGTATCAGTTACCAATTATTTGGGATTGTTGGTTGTCTGTGGATTTCTAGTTTTTTTGTATTAGTAGCTGCGATCGTATCTTTAAAACTACCTTCTCCAAAAAAAGCGGCGCCTAGCCTTAGTGAACAATCTTAGACTTATACTTGATCCTCACCGGTTACAATCTTTGACGTAGTGAGTTATTCTTAATTCATTGTTTCAAAGGTAGCCTGAAGGTGTAAACTTTATCTGGTAGGGATTTCTAATAAAAACCTAGTTTTTTCTACCTTTGTGCGATAACAACAACAGGATTTCCTCACTATGGATACAAGTAAATTAGATGTCATCATGGGCATAATCGCAATATTAATTGTGATTGGTGGAATGTTAATGCTACTCAATGGAGTCAGCAAAATGGGAGAATAATTACTCTCAAAAATTTAGCACTTTCTGGGGTTAATGATCAGATTATGAAAATACCCTCGAAAATTAACTAACTTTGAGCTGTTCAACTTCAGTTTTTTCTGGTGTCGCTGTAATTGTGTCTTGAATAGATTTTTGAAGTCGGGGTCCATCTTGCATACTGGGGGTGGCACATCCCAAGGAAAAAGACTTTTCTAAAAGTGCAATTTCTGGTACTACTTCCCAAGAATCTCTAAATGCAGGAACAGCTAAACTACAAGATTTCCATGATCCCTGTACCGAGACATTTAACTGTTCACACATCCCCCCTCGTCTTCCTTCGGGGTGATAAAATCGACAATAGCGACAAGCCGATGCACACTTATTATTAGGTATCATTTCTTTATTATCTTTTTTTTATTAAAAACCCTCTTTATTTATTATTAACTATCTGGGATCAAGCCTTTATTGTCTCAAAACCAGATATATCAGAGTTGATGAAGGTATTTTTCTTTTTTTCTCTTTAGATTGTTTTAACTATTGCTTAATACACAGCAATGTTAAATATTGAACAAAAAAAAATTGTATTCAATTTTACTAAAAATAAAAAGGGATCAAGGGGAAAAGAGGCGATCGCCTAAAGAACTATAATTACACTGTGCTAAAAAATTATCATGGTAAGGAAAATTGAGAATGAACAATTATGAGGTTTTACTCTCCCAGTACAGTAATAGTGGGAGGCAAAATAAATATTGCCCCATAAATTAATTAAGGTTATTCAACATCTAAACCAAAAACACGATTCACAGATTTTTCCACCTTAGAGCCAGAATCAATGGTTTCTAAAGGATCTTTACGAAGACGGTGTCGTAAGCAAAGGGGCATTACTCGGCGAATATCATCCACCGTGACCTCCGTACGAGACTCAAGAGCTGCGATCGCCTTTGCCGCCCGATTAGTCACAATATCGCCCCGCAAACCATCCACATCTAAATCAGAGCAAATTTCGGAAACTTTGACCCGAATTTCATAGTCAATGGTCACTTGAGGTAATAAATTTTGAGCATCAACTAATTTTTGTTGTAAAGCCTTTTGTTCCTCCTCATATTGAGCTAAAAACCCTTGGGGATCTTTATCAAACTCCCCTCTTTGTTCTACAATTTGTACTCTAAGATCAGGATCTTTGACCGTGCGAATTTCAGCGTGCATACCAAAACGATCTAATAATTGAGGACGCAATTCTCCTTCTTCGGGATTTCCTGAGCCCACAAGGACAAAACGAGCTGGATGGCGAATAGAGATCCCCTCTCTTTCGACGGTATTCCAGCCACTAGCGGCGGAGTCAAGGAGAACATCTACAAGGTGATCATCTAAAAGATTCACCTCATCAACGTAGAGAATACCACGATTAGCCTTAGCTAATAACCCCGGTTCAAAGGCTTTGACCCCTTCAGAAAGAGCTTTTTCGATGTCAATAGTACCACAGACACGATCTTCGGTTGCACCCAGGGGCAAATCAATCATGGGTACTTTTTTCTGTACCGTATCAATATGTTGGTTTTGTTCTATTCTTTCTCGCAGATCATCCCCCATCATTTCTGAGTCTTCTGGGTGAGAGTTAAAAGGATCTCCCGCTACCACGGCAATTTCTGGTAAAAGGTCTGCTAAGGCTCTGATGGTGGTGGATTTACCCGTACCACGATCGCCCATAATCATGACCCCACC